>NZ_JAMQML010000014.1:0-144065 GCF_030068685.1 Nitratireductor sp. GZWM139
GAACATGCCGTCATCATCCGGGCCAATCCGGAAGGAATTGGGTTCAATGGGTGCAGTCATGCGTGCGCGTCCCCTTGTTGCTTTTCGCCCATTCACACATGGCGGACAGGGACAAGTCAAACACATGTCTCACCGCAAGACTTTCAGCAATTTATTGAAATACCTACCGAAATCACCGTCCGCCGATGTTCGGTTACCCGCGACTTGTCCCTTTCGCGGCTCAGCTTCCAGTGGACAGGATGATCCCGCCTGATATCTTCACGCCCCATGGTGGTGACTGATCTCATCGACGCGTCGCAAAGGCTTGGCCGGGTTCCCGGCCTGCATTCGCTTGACGTTGCGGAGGCCGAGGCCGCTATCGGCGCGCGCTACAGGCCGCATCGCCTTCTGATGCCGTCCGGCGAAGCATCGCTCGACTTCCGGCACCATGCCGTCGCGGGCGAGGGGGCTTCTCTCAATCTCCTGCGCTATGGCCCCGACATCGAGGTGGAAGCCGGCATTTTCGACACGTTCTACATGCTGGAGTTCCCGCTTTCCGGCGGGGTGGACATTCTCTATGGGCGCGACCGTGTCGCGTCGCGTCCGGGTCATGGCCTCATCCTGTCTCCCGGGCCGTTCGTGCGCTCCAACTGGCGTCCGGGCACCACGCAGGTGATGTTGCGGCTGGAGCGCGATTTCGTCGAGCGTTCCTGGCAGCGTTACACGGGCGATCCGGTGCGCCGCACGCCGTTCTTCAAGCCGGAGATCGACCTCGACACGCCGGTCGGGCGGCGGCTGGCGCGTCTCTTCGGGCTCATGGTCGCGGAAGAAATCGAGGCCGCCGACAGCACGGCTCTTTCGCCCATGCCTCTCGTCAATGCGGTTCTGGAAACGCTCTTTGCCCATGTGCCCTGCCGCGAGGCAGAGCCTTCGGCTCTCGCCGCCGCCGGTCCGCTGCCGCACTATGTGCTGAGCTTCAAGGCGCTGCTCGACGATCCGTCCGCGCTGCCGCTCACCGTATCGACGCTGTGCGAGCGGCTTGAGGTGTCCCAGCGCACGCTGACCACAGGCATGCGACGGTTCACCGGGCTCTCCCCGCATGATTATCTCACCATGCGCCGCATGGAGCATGCCCGGCTTCTGCTCGAGCATGGCGATCTGCCGGTCGCCACAATCGCCGCCCGCGTCGGATACGCCCATGCGGGACGGTTCGCCGCCGCCTTTCGGCGTTACTGCGGGCACAGCCCCGCACGCTCCAGAACCCTTTCCTGACGCATTTTCGGAAGCATCTGTCCCATTCGGGAAGCGAAATGCAACGGCGCGCCGCCCCGGCGTTGACACGGGACGCGTCCAGACCTGCACTCACGGATCACCGCGCAAGAAAAAACGGGAACTGACCTTGCAAAAAGGCGCGTGCGCGGCGACACGGTGGGCAACATTGTTTTGTCCACTCCGTGAGAGGGAGGGTGGTTTTGAGCCGGGCTGTTCTGGCAATCGATATCGGGTCTTCGGCCCTGAAAGCCGTTCTGTTTTCGCAGGACGGCGCAATGCTTGCCACGCGCTCGGCGGCGATCTCCACCGTCTCCGGTGCAGACCGTTCGCAGACCCAGAACCCGGCAGACTGGTGGGCCGCGCTGGTCAGCGCGCTTGCCGATATGCCACACAGGCCGGATGTCGCGGCGCTGGTTTTCACCGGCTCCATGCAGAACCTGATTGTTCTCTCGCCCGAAGGCGAAGCACTCGCGCCCGCCGCGCTCTATTCCGACCGCCGCCTCGATGAAGACGAGATTGCCGCGCTCGAAGCCCGCCTGCCGGGCGATTATGCAAAGCGCGTCGGCAACCGTCCGGACCCTGCGCACACGATCTTCAAGCTCATGCGGATTGACCGTTTCGCACCGGATCTTCCGGGCGAACACCGCTTCTTCTTCGGCGCGAAGGATGCCGTCACATTCAGGCTCACGGGCCGGGCCGTGATCGATCCCACCGTCGCGTCGACCACCGGCCTGATGAACATCGCAGAGCGGTGCTGGGATGCCGGACTGCTCGCCACTGCCGGTGTCGAGGCGCCGCGCCTGCCCGAAATCCTCCCGGCCGATGCTATCGTCGGTCCACTGCGCGCGGAAGCTGCCGCAGCGCTCGGCCTTGTCGCGGGCATCCCGGTGTTCAATGGCGCGGGCGATGCCGCGGCCGCCACCTGGGGCGCCGCCGCTGACGAGCCGGGCCGGGCCTACGCCTATCTCGGGACTACCGGCTGGGTCGCAGCCACGCTCACCATGCAGGATGCCGCGCCCCCGCGTGACATCTACACGCTTGCCGATCCGGTCCATCCCGACCGCGCAATCATCATCTCGCCATTTCTGACGGCGGGCGCGGCCATGGACTGGCTCGCCGAAATCACGGGCGACAATGTCGAAGCCCTGCTGGAAGCGGCTGCGACGGCGGACGATGCGCGCGCCGCGCCGCTCTTCCTGCCCTATCTCTCCGGCGAGCGCGCTCCATTCGAGGATCAGCGCGTGCGCGGCGCATTCCTTGGCCTCGACCGCACCCATGGCAAGGGCGCAATGGCGCGCGCCGTGCTCGAAGGCGTGGCCTTCGCCATCCGCCACAATCTGGAAACCGCCGGCCTGCCGCCGTCGCCGCTCACCGTCATTGGCGGCGCGGCGCGCGATGCGCTCCAGCGGCGCACGCTCGCCGGTGTTCTGAAGCGCGAGATCGCCTTTCCCGATGCAAGTCAGGAGATGACGGCGCTGGGCGCGCTGCGCATGATCGCCGCAAAGGCCGGTCTCTCGCTTGCCGCCATGGATGCGCCGCCCGTTCTCGCACCGGATACAACCAATGACGCCCCTCATGCCCAGCGCTGCGACAGCCGCTATGAGGTCTATCTCGCAGCATCCCGTTTCGCGCGGGAACAGGCCCGCCTGCTGACGTAAACGAAAGAAACGAAAACCGTTCAACGGATCGGAGGAAATGATGAAACGCCTGCTTCTCACCACAGCCGCACTGGCCGGTCTCGCTCACGCAACTACGGCCAATGCCGAGGACATCGCGGTGCTGACGCCCTATTTGAGCTCCGTTGCCACCAATGAAATGGTCGAGACCTTCACGAAGGAATCGCAGGCGAAGGGCTGGACGGTCAATGTGGTCGACACGCGCGGCGACTTTCAGCAGCTCGCAAGCCGTGTGGAAGACGTCACCAATGCGGGCGCGGACGCCATCGTTCTGGTCAGCGTCGATCCCAACCAGATCGGCGATCAGGTTGCAGCCGCGGCCGGCAAGAACATTCCCGTTTTCGTGCTGGACGGCGCGCTTGCCGATGGCGTGACCGCCAACATCACCACCGACAATTTCGCGCTTGGCACCATCCTCTCGGACTATCTGTTCGAGGCGCTGGGCGGTGAAGGCAAAATCGTCAAATTCTTCCACTCTGCGCATCCGGGCGTTCGCCAGCGTGAGCTGGCGCTGGATGAAGCGCTGAAGAAGGATCCGGATTTCGAGGTCATTGCCGAGCATTACGTGCAGGTGCCGGGCCCCATCGACAATGCGCGCCAAGCCATGGAGACCTTCATTCGCCAGTATGGCGAGGAGATCGACGGCGTCTGGGCCGCCTGGGATGAGCCTGCCGTTGGCGCGCTGCTCGCCATCCAGAGCGACATGCCCGATGCGGACATCGTCATCGCCGGCATTGACGGCAACCCGCAGGCGATCGACCTGATCGAACAGTGCACCAACCTCGCCGCCACGGTGCGGCAGGATTTTCCGGGCATTGCGAGCGCCGCAGTCGGTGAGATAGAAACCGTTCTGGGCGGCGGCGAACCTTCCTCCCGCGAGATTTTCGTGGAGGCCAAGGTGATCGACCGCGAAACGCTCGGCTCAAACTGCGAGTAAAACCCGCAAAGATGCTGGAGATCGCAGGGCTCACGAAACGGTTTGGCGGCGTCACGGCGCTCGATGGCGTGCGGCTCAACGTCGCCGCCGGCCGTGTGCATGCCCTTCTGGGGGAGAACGGGGCCGGCAAGTCCACCCTGCTCAAATGCCTCTCCGGCGTGCACCGGGCGGATGCCGGCGCAATGCGCCTCTCCGGCAGGGATTATGAACCTGCCAGCCCGCGCGCGGCGGAAGCCGCCGGGCTGCGCTCCGTGCATCAGGAACTCAATCTCGTTCCCGGCTTCACGGCCTATGAAAACGCCTATGTGGGCCGGGCCTATCCCCGCCGTTTCGGCCGCGTTGACTGGAAGGCGATGCGCACGCGCTTCGCCGCCCTGCGGGACCGTTACAGTCTCGATCTGGATATCGACGCGCCGGTTGGTCGCCTCTCGGTTGCCAAATGCCAGATCGTGGAGATCCTGCGCGCGCTGATGGACGATGCGCAGGTGCTGATCCTGGACGAGCCCACCGCCTCGCTGAGCGAGGATGAAGCGACCGTCCTGCGCCGCATCGTGCGCGATCTGGCCGATCAGGGCTGCGCCATCATCTTCGTGTCGCACCGGCTTGACGAGGTGTTCGCGCTGGCAGATGACTACACGGTGCTGCGCAATGGCCGGGCTGTCGGCAGCGGGCGGATCGCCGAGACGTCGCGCGACGGGATCGTCGCGCTCATGGCGGGCGAGGCGTTTCGCCATGAGCGCCATGGCGATGCGCGCGCGCCGGGCGAACCCGTTCTGGAGCTCTCGAATTTTCGCGCGGGCTCCGGGCGGTCGCCCATCGATCTGACCGTGCGCGCCGGCGAGATCGTCGGGCTCTACGGCGTGGTCGGCAGCGGGCGCTCAAGCCTGTTGCAGGCGATCTGGGGGGCGGCCGGACAGGCGCGGGGCCATATCGCGCTCGAAGGAGCATCGCTCCCACCCTCCGGCATTGAAAGCCGCAAACGCGCCGGCGTCGCCTATGTCTGCGAAGACAGGCGCAACACCGGTCTCGTCATGCACCATTCCATTCTCGACAATGCCGTCCTGCCGCATCTGGAGCGGCATCGCGCGATGGAGGCCCTGCCGGTCGTTTCCTGGCGGCGGGCGCGGGCCGGCGTTCGCTCCGCGCTTGAAGGGCTCAGCGTCAAATATGGCGGTCTCGGCGACCGCATCTCGACCCTGTCGGGCGGCAATCAGCAGAAGATCATGATCGGCCGCTGGTTCGATCCATCGCTGAAACTGTTCCTGCTCGATGAGCCGACGCGCGGCGTGGATGTGCGTTCCAAGGCCGAAATCCATGCACTGTGCAATCGCCTTGCGGGCGAGGGCGCGGCCGTTCTCTTCGCCACCAGCGATCTTGAAGAACTCCTGATGCTCGCAAGCCGCGTCGTGGTCATGGCGCAGGGGGCCGTCACGCTTGATGCGCCCAACAGCGCCGTCACGCGCCAGTCCGTCATCGACGCCACCTTCCATGCCCCGCCGCCTGCGCCTTCCCAGCCGGAGACACGACCTTGAGCTTTTCCGCCCGCTACGGAACCCTGATCGGCCTTCTGGCCATCGTCGCCCTGTTTGCGGCGCTGTCGCCGGAGGCATTCGCCAAGGGCTCGAACCTCATCAACATCACCCAGCAGATGTCCCTTCTGGCCATCGTTGCGCTGGGGGCCACATTCGTCATGTCGCTGTCGGAATTCGATCTTTCGGTCGGCGCGGTGGTTTCCATGGCGGGCATTGTTTCCGTCACGCTGTTCGGGACGGGGTGGGGCATCGTGCCGGTCATGCTGGTCACGCTCATTGCGGGTTTCGCCGTCGGCGCAGTCAGCGGGCTCGCCATCGCCACCTATCGCATGCCCAGCTTCATCGTCACGCTTGCCATGGGCACCATTGTCGGCGGCATCACCTACTGGATCAGCGATGGCGCAACGCTCTTCGGAAACATTCCGGTGGGCTTCCGCGATCTGGGCCGCGGCTATCTCGCCGGCATTCCCGTTCTGACCCTCTGGGCACTCGCGGCAACACTGTTTGCGGCCTTCATCCTCGACCACACGGAGCTTGGCCGCCGCATCCTCGCCATTGGCGGCAACCGTGAGGCCGCGCGCCTGACCGGCGTGCGCATTGTGCCCAACAGTGTGTGGGCCTTCGGCCTTTGCACGCTCTTTGCCGCCCTTGCGGGCCTGCTTCTCACAGCGCGCCTTGGCAGCGCCCATCCGACCGGCGGCAACGGTTTCCTGCTTCAGGCCTATGCGGCTGTATTCCTCGGCATGACCGCCTTCCGCGACGGGCAGGCGAATGCGCTCGGCACGCTTCTGGGCGCAGCGATCATCGCCGTGGTCGCCAATGGTCTCACCATTCTCGGTGTGCCGAACTACCTGCAGGACATCTTCACCGGCCTCATCATCATCGGCGCGGTGCTGGTGCGCAACATCGGCGGCAGGACGGCCTGAGCGCATGGGTGCGGACCACGCCTATCAGCGTCTCGCCAACCGGCTCATCAGCGAGCTGACGGGTGGCCTGTGGCGCAATGGCGATCCGCTGCCATCGGAAAACGCGCTGGCCACGGCCTATGCCGTCTCACGGCGCACCGTGCGTCAGGCGCTGGAGCTTCTCCAGCGCGAGGGCTTCGTTTCCAAAGGGCAGGGGCGCAGCACGGTCTACCGTGAACGCGCCATCGGGCGCAGCAGCGAAAAGCTGGTGGATTTCCCCACCGCTGCGCGCGAAGCGGGCTTTCGCCCCTCCACACGGCTCGTCTCCACCGCGCGCCGTCAGGCATGCCTGTCAGCCGCCCACGCGCTGAACCTTCCGCTTGGAAGCGAGGTGTTCGAGATCCGCCGGGTGCGCCTACTGGAGGGCCGTCCGGTGGTTCACCAGACCTCGCTTCTGCCCGCGGCTCTGGCCCGGCGGCTGGACGTTGCCAAACTCGCGGACACGTCGCTCTACACCATGCTTCGCACGGCGCTCGCAGGCGAGATATTCCTCGCCCGCGAACATGTTTCGCTGCTCACGGCCTCGGCGGAAGAGGCCGAAGCGCTATCGATCCCACAGGCCTCGCCGCTGCTTCGGGTACAGCGCGTCGTGGTCGATAAAGATGGAACGCCGGTCGAATATTCCAACTCGGCGCTGCAGGATTCCTTTTTCCGCTTCTAAAGCATTTCCGCTTTTTCCGGAATTGCTCCAGGCACTCACGCGCGGAGCACTGCTATTGCGCATGGAGCGCCGTGTCGAACGTGCCCGACACCTTCACGCATTTGCTCGTATCCGCTTCGGAAAACGGCCCGTCCTTGCGGCAGATGGATGTGTCGAAACTCCCTGTCACACGCGCTTCGCCATCAAGGCTGAGACTGTCGAGCGTGATGCCGGCATGCCCCGCATTTTCGTCACTGATATAGAAGGGGCTGTCCATCCCTTCCGGCCACCAGCTGATGCTGCCGGTGATCATCTGCGCCGTGGCGTCCGTTCCCAGCGCCGTAAAGTCGATCACCAGCATGTTGTTGAGGCGCGACTCTGCTTGCGGGTCCATTGCCTGAACCGAGACAGTCACGGAGGGGCCAACAGGCACGAAGGTCGCCATGGCCGAGCCTTCGGAGGGGAACGCCAGTGTCTCGCCCGTATATCCGGTTCCATCGATCGTTGCCGTCACGCTGCCGATCCTTTCGCCTTCCAGCGCCATGGCGGGGAATGTAACGAGCGAACCTGCCAGCAAGAGAAGGCGCAGAGTGGGCTTCATGTAAGTGCTCCTGGGTTGTTCAGGGAAAGGTGAGGGGACCGGAATCACGGGAAATCCCAGTCCTTGTGGCTGATGCGGAAAATGCGCGGTGTACCGTCCGGCTGATCGGGATCAATACGCAGGGCGTATTCGGTGCGCTGCGCCCGCCCGAAATTCACACAGTCCACAATGACGGTGATCATGCCGCGATACATGGGCTGCGTGGGATGGCGACGCGGCTCTTCGCATGCGCCGTCGAAATCCTGAGCGCCATAAATGGGGTCGGCCCCCGCAGCGCCGGATATGAAGCGCTGCACGATGGCTTTCTGGAAGAACCGCCCGGCCCCCGTGCGCGTGTAAAGCTCGGTTCGAATACCCTGATCCTCAAGCGAACGCAGTTCGTACAGCGCGCGCACCAGCCCTTCCGATCTGGCGATCAGGTCGCCGCCAGGCTCCACGGAAACGCGTTTGGCCGGCTTTTGTGGTTTTGCTGGCTGTCCAAAATCAGGCCGCAGATAGTTCGCATTGACCCATCCCGCCCGGATCAGAGCGCGATCCTGCATCAGGCACCAGCGCGGCGGCAACGCCCGGCGCTGCGCTTCGCTCATGCGCTGAAAATGTGCCGGCGGGATGTATGGAACGCATGTGACCTGTTTCAGGCCGCCTTCATTGCTGCGGAAACGCTCAATCACCGGATAGCGTGTGCCCGGGCCCATACGTGCGTTGAGCGCGTCATTTCTGGAGACACCAACCACCCGCCAGCTATCGGGCCCATGCCCGTCGATTTCAGCCGAAGCCGGGGCCGACATCGCTGTCAGCGCAAACAGAAACCCCGCGATCAGTTTTCTCATTCCATCGTGCCTTTGCTTCGTTTTCGCCCGCCGGCGCGCTTCGGCCGGGCAGGGCGAAAGAAGCGGCGATAAAGACAAAAGGAAATAGTGCAGATGCACTACGGTCTTGCGCCCGGGGCTTTCGGTGTGTCCGGAGCGGTGAACTGGCCAAAGGTCGCCAGGTGCAGTTGCACCAGCTCTGTCCGGCTGGCGATGTGCAGTTTTTCAAAAATGTTGGCGATGTGGTTGCGCACCGTGGAAGGGGCGATGGCCAGCTCCGTCGCGATTTCCCGAAAAGTCAGCCCGGTCACGTAGGAACGCACGATCTCCATTTCGCGAGGGGTCAGGCGCGCAAATGCGCCAAGTGGTGTGAGCCGCACGAGATAATGCGCACCCCGGCGCTCGGCGCTGGCAAGAAGCGCCGTGCCCTGCCAGGCGCCGGTCTGCACAAGCCCCTCCCACATCCCATGCGGCAAGCGGTTGGAAAGCGCACCTTCCTCGCGCGCCAGCTCCGAAAACCGGTCGAGGCCCACCAGAATCCAGCCGCCCCGATCCACAAGGCCGATGGCTTCGCTCTCGCGGCCGTGACGCATGAGCGAGGATTGCCGGTTGATGCGAAGCGCTGCAGAGAGATGCGGCACGATCACGTTCTTCATCATCCGGGAGGCGTCGCAGAAGACGTTTGTTCTGGCTTCGGAACAGAGGCCCACAAAGCTGACATAGCCATCCAGAGGCTCGGCCGAGATCGTCGCCATCATCTGCCGCGCTCCAAAGCGCCGCCAGTGATCATTATAGGCGATGCTGTCCCGATAATTCCGGATATCGTCGAAACGGGCGGCTTTTCCTAATTGCCCCAGCGTGATGTCGCAGAAGGCATCCTGATCGGCCACCTGAGACCAATCATAGAGTATCTCGGGCGACTGCTCATAGGTAACCAGATCCGTCACGTCGCGGCTTTCAGCCGCTCCGCCGCCCCAGACCGCAAAATCGAAATCGATCAGCTTTGTGAGCCGCTCCAGCGTACGAAGCCGAAAGGCCTCGGGATGGCAGTCGGCCGCGTCCGAATAGAGTTCGAGCAGGAAATCGGAAGTGGAGGCAAGCCGGTCGTTCATGCCAGTGAAGCGTGGTTTTCAGCGAGTGAAATGAATGAAGTGAATCTGCATTTTCCTTACGTAAGGGCAATAGAAAATTTCAGATTCAAGAAATTTGTCAATCAACCACAATTCATGGAAATTAATCAGACGGGAAATGCCAATAAAAACCAAACAAATGGCTCCATTCATAAGCGAATGTCTCATTTGAGCGATGGTTTCTGATTATTATTGGCTTCTGAGCTTGAAAACCAAATTTTTATAATTAAATCAAAACCATGCTTATGAATCTGAAAAACGCGACGATCAGGTGCGCCCGGGAAACTCATGTTTCTCCCGGGGCGGTGTGTCGTTGAGATAAGCATAAGTTCTCTTCCGTCCCGGGTGCCAGCCAGAGCATCGATCCAAAAAGTGGAAGCCGGTTTTCGGTTTCCTCCGATGCTCCATCGAAACTCTGGACCGTCTTTGGTGCGTCCGAATGGATGCACGGCGATCCAAGTGCCTGGAAGAGATCACCAATGTCGAGAAAAATTCAGCCTCTGGTTTGCGCGCATTGCGGAAGCCTGTCTCCGCGCGCCGCTTCGCGGTGCCTTCACTGCCTGAGCCCCATTCGCCCGGACGATCAGCCGGTCAAACTGCCTGCGCGCCCGCGCGAGCGCCCCGGTCGCGGCTTCCGCCATGTCGACCTGGAGGTGAGCCTGATATGAGTGCGATCCGCAAAACCTTCCTGCGCATACTCTGGCCGCTGCTTTGCACCGGGCTCGCCATTGCCGCCTATATGCTGCACCAGCCGGTCATGGAGTGGCTGGAACTGGGCATCCCGCCCAAACCCATTCGCGTGCTGACAGGCGCTGTCGCCTATTTTTCGGCGGCGTGGCTGGGCGGGCGTCTTGTCGCCATGGCGCTGGAGCGGGCCGGGCGAAAGCGCCGTCAGGTGCCGAAGCTTCTGCCGGAACTGATCTCGGCTGCCCTGTTCCTGGCCGCGACGCTGGCGACGGTGATGCTGGTGATCGGACAGAGCTGGAGCGGCGCGCTGGCCGGTTCCGGGCTTATCATCGCAATTCTGGGCTTCGCGCTGCGCAGCACGCTGGCGGATGTCTTCGCCGGCATCGCGGTGGGCATCGAAGCGCCATATCGCATAGGCGACTGGGTTTCCATCGACGACCAGACGCGCGGGCGGGTGATAGAGATCGGCTGGCGCACCACGCGCCTGTTCACCCGCAACGACACCTATGTGATCCTGCCCAACAGTCAGATCGCACGGCAGAAGCTCACCAACTACAGCGCTCCGAACCGGAAATACCGGACGCAGGTGGAAGTGGTGCTGTCTCACGCCTTTGCTGTCAGCGATGCGCGCAAGCTTCTGGCCGAGGCCGCCAGCCGTTCACCGATCATCGTTCAGACGCCGGCGCCGGACGTTCGGGTCGCGTCATACGATCCGGAAGGCATTCGCTATAATGTGCGGTTCTGGGTGCCCAGCTTCGCCGATGACATCGACTGCCGGGATGCGATCTTCGCCGAGATCGATGCGGCCCTGCGTAATTCAGGCCTGCCGCTGCCCGTGCCGGGGATACGCATTCTGAATGGTGGAGCGGAGGCGACCTCCACTCCACGCAAGGTCATGGAGCACTAAAGGGAAAGCCGGGCTTGGAGCGTTTCCGCTTTTCGTTGAATCGCGAAAACGCCCTACTCATTGTTTTTACGCAATTCCGGTCGGAAAACCGGTTCCCACTTTTCCTGGAATTGCTCTAGGCCGACAGATCTTCCAGCTTAGCGTCCGGGGCGTTGTTCTTCACGGACTGGATGCCGTTCTCGCGCGCGCTTTCGCTGCTGTAGGATTCGCTCGTGCCGATCACCTGGCCATTGGAGGCCTTCAGGTTGAACATGGGCTTGCCCGAAGAAGTATCCTTGCGCTCGTAGCGCTCGTCCTTGGGAGAGTTGGTGCGAACGGACTCGATGCCGTTCTCCGCGCTCGACTTCTGCTTGTAGCCTTCGCTGGCCAGAATGATCTCGCCATTGCCGGCTTTCAGGCGAAACCTGAATTCACCCGCCTTGTCCTTGTAGAGTTCGAACTTTCCCGCCATTGCGGATGCCCTCCTGATGATGATGCGTCGTCACGTCTGGATCCGTGAATCCATATGCGCAAGATGCTTTGTTATGCCGGGTCTGTCACCCCGGGCGGTGTGGATTTCACAACTAGAGAGCACTCTTGCCCAGCACGCGGACCTCTTCGATCCAGCTTTTGCGCTTTTCTTCAGTCGCTTCTTCCACTGCACCGAACAGGGTTTCGCGCACAGGCGAAAAACCGACGAATTTCAGCACGTGGCGGCGAAGGCTGCGCAGGCTGTGCGAGAAGAACCAGAGCCGGTAGATCAGCGCCGGCATGCCCATGGTGACGATAACCCGCGCCGATTTGCCCTTGAGCAGCGTTTCGGGAAACCCCTTCTCCTTGTAGGCAAAGGCAACGCCCGGACGCAGGAGCTGTTCGAGAAAGCCCTTCAGGAGCGCCGGCATTGTGCCGAGCCACAGAGGGTAGATGAACACCACATGTTCGGCGGCGGTCACCGCCTCCTGCGCCGGTTTCAGCGCGTCTGGCAGGGCTCCGTGCAGAAAATCCTGCTGTGACTTCAAAAGCGGGAAGTCCAGCGCCGCCAGATCGATGATGTCGACCACATGCCCGGCCCCCTGCGCCCCTTCCGCATAGGCGGCAGCGAAGGCGCGGCAGAGCCGGTCGGGGCTGGGGTCGGGATGCCCCAGCACGATGGCGATGCGCCGGGTCATCGGGCCGCTAAAGCCGTTCGACCAGCTTCACCTGAAAGGTGTGCATCTGGCCTTCACGGGAGATGGAAACATATTCGCCCTGCCGGAAGCGTTCCTCTCCGAGGCGGAAGCCGATCTCGTCATCGCGCTCGCCTTCCTCATAGTCGAAATACCACTGGCCGCCGGGCTTGCGGCGCAACCGGCCAATCTTGTCCTGCGCGTCCGGTTCAAAGCGGCGCACGCGGCACTGCATCTGGTGCTTCTTCCACTCCACGGGGTCGAGGCGGCCCTCCGTGTCCAGCGGTACGAGCAGATCGTAGCCCTCGTCATGCTCACCCATCGGGTGCCCTTTTTCGCGGGCGAGTTCGAGCCGGACATGGCGAAATTTCGGAGAGAGGTCAGAAACTGTGGTCATGCTGGATCCTTTCGTTCTTCACCACCCTAGAAAGGCAATTCTGAAGGCGCTTTGACAAAGATCAAGTCATTGTTTGCCGCTGTTCCTTGACCCGCATCAAAGTTTGCTATGCTAAAGCTGATAGTTCTTGAATCAATTATGATCTGAAAGGCTGGAAATGCAGAACTTCACGCTCCGCACGGGCGTCTTCGCGGCGCTCTTCGCAGCAGCCTGCGCTCAGGCGATGGCAGACGAAGCTGATGAACTCGTGGCCTATGGCCGGGAGCTGATCGAGACGAACTGCTCCAGTTGCCATGCCGTCGGCGCGACCGATGAGAGCACGCATCCGGAGGCGCCGCCCTTCCGCGAGCTCTCGCAGCGCTATCCGCTGGAGGCGCTGGAAGAGGCGTTTGCAGAAGGCATTGTCGTGGGCCATCCCGACATGCCGGTCTTCATCGCCGAGCCTGACCAGATCGACGCGATCCTGACTTATCTCGCCACGCTCCAGTAGCGCTTTTTTAAGAAGGAGAAGAACCATGGCCGATAAACCGAAATGCATTCTCGTCGGCCTTGAGGCCAGCGAGGGGTTCACCTCCACGCCGGCGCTCGATTATGCGGTGGCGCTTGCCGCCCATCATGGTTCCTGTCTCACGGTCTGCGCGCTGCCGCCATCCATCTACCTGCCGATCTCGCGCACCGGTGGCGGTCTGGCCAGCATCGTCAAGAAAGAGCTGGACGCACTGGAAGCCACGACGCGCGAAACCGCAAAGGCTGCAGCGCGGCTTGCCGCAGGGGCCGGCGTGGAATGCGTGACCGAGCAGTCGCTTTCGCGGCTTGAGCCACGCAGCGCACGCCTTGCGCGCCTCGCAAGGGTCAACGATCTGTGCGTACTCGACGCGCCGGGCGAAGGCTCGGATATGAAAAGCGATGTGGTCGAGGATGTGCTGTTCGACAGCGGCCGGCCTGCGCTTCTGGTGCCGCAGGCGGGTGGTAACCCCGCGCCGAAGCGCGTTGCGGTTGCCTGGGACGGCAGCGCCCGTGCGGCGCGCGCGGTGGACGATGCGCTGTCCTTCCTGCAGGAAGCAGAGCAGGTGTTCATCGTTTCAGTGACCGGAGAGAAGGATCTCTCGCGCATGGCGCCGGGGGCCGACCTTGCCGCCTATCTCGTCCGCCACGGGGTCAATGAGCCGCAGATTGAAACACTCACCGCCATTGATGGCGATGTCACGGCGCGGCTGAATGCGTTTCTGTCGGCAGAGCAGGTGGAGCTGATGGTGATGGGCGCTTTCGTTCATTCCCGCTTCCGCGAGGCTGTCCTCGGCGGTGTCACCCGCACCATGCTCCAAAGCGCGCCCGCACCGCTTCTGTTAGCGCACTAAAGAAATTCCAGGAAAAGCGGGAACCGGTTTTCCGTCCGGAATTTCGTAAAAACAATGCGTCAGGGGGAGGGGAGAAGTGCCTTCCCCCTGACGGGCACATGTGCGCCCGTATGAGGGGGAAGGCGAGGGCTTTCGCCGCAATCAGGTGCGCAGCACACGGTAGATCGCGGGGATAACCAGCACGGTCAGCAGCGTCGAAGACGCCAGACCGAACAGGAGCGAGATCGCCAGCCCCTGAAAGATCGGGTCCGCAAGGATCACCGCCGCGCCGATCATCGCCGCAAAGGCGGTGAGCAAGATCGGTTTGAAGCGGATCGCACCGGCTTCGATCAGCACCTCGGTCAGCGGCCGCTCGGGCGACGCCGCATGGCGGATGAAGTCCACCAGCAGGATCGAATTTCGGACGATGATGCCGGCAAGCGCGATGAAGCCGATCATCGACGTGGCCGAGAAGGGCGCGCCAAACAGCCAGTGCCCGCCGAGAATGCCGATGAAGGTCAGCGGGATCGGCGTCAGGATCACCAGCGGCACCTTGAACGAGCCGAACTGCGCCACCACCAGAATGTAGATGCCGAGCAGGGCAACCATGAAAGCAGCGCCCATGTCACGGAAGGTGACCCAGGTCACTTCCCACTCGCCATCCCACAGAAGCGTGGGGGTGCTTTCGTCCGAGGGCTGGCCGTTCAGGCTGATGGTCGGCTTTTCGAGCCCCGTCCAGTCCTGCGCATCCAGCGCCTCCTGCACGGCCATCATGCCATAAAGCGGAGCCTCGAAATCGCCGGCCAGTTCCGCCGTCACCATCTCGGCCGCACGGCCATTGTGGCGGAACACCGGATAGGAGGCGCGCTCCTCGGAAATCTGCACGACATCGCCCAGCTCCACCACGCCGCGGCTGCCCGGCAGCACATTGGCGGGAATCGGCGTCGTCAGGAAATCCTCGTCCAGCGTCTTCTCGCCCTTCGGCCGCTCAACACGGATCGGGATCGGCTGTCGGCCTTCGCCGCGATGCGAATAGCCAACGGTCTGGCCGCCATTGAGGATGGCCAGCGTGTCGAACACGTCGCTCTCTTCAACACGGTAGAATTCCGCATCGTCGGTCGAGACCGTGGCGCGCAGACGCCTGGCCGGATTGCCGAAGGAGTTGTCCACGTCCACCACGAAGGGAACAGAGCGGAACGCAGCCTCTACCCGCTCCGCCACCTGGCGGCGCGTTTCAGCGTCGGGACCATAGATCTCGGCCAGCAGCGTCGCCATGACCGGCGGGCCGGGCGGCGGCTCAACGACCTTCAGGCTCGTGCCCTCGGGCACCGGCAGCGTGGCAAGGCGCTCGCGAATGTCAAGCGCGATGTCATGGCTGGCGCGGTCGCGCTCGCCCTTGCCGGTCAGGTTCAGCGCCACGTCGCCCTGTTCAGGGGCTGCACGCAGGAAGTAGTGACGCACCAGCCCGTTGAAGTTGAACGGAGCGGCCGAGCCCGCATGGGTCTGCACCGAGCGAACCTCGGGCAGTTCGAGCACGTTGCGCGCAACCGCCTGGGCAACCGCATCCGTGGCTTCCACGGAAGAGCCCTCGGGCAGGTCGATCAGCACGGCCAGTTCGGACTTGTTGTCGAACGGCAGCAGCTTCACGGTCACGTCCTTGGTGTAGAACAGACCGAGCGAGCCAAGCGTCACGAGACCAACGGCGATGAGGAAGAACCAGCTCCGCCCCTTGGTCTTGAGGATCGGCCGGGCAGCCCAGCTATAGATGCGCCCGAGCGAACCGCCCTGGTGATGACCGTCGCCACCATGCGCAGCGATGGGGGCCTTGCCGGCGGTCTTCATCATCAGCCACGGCGTGACCATGACGGCGACGAAGAAGGAGAAGATCATCGCAGCCGAGGCGTTGGCCGGGATCGGGCTCATATAGGGCCCCATCATGCCGGACACGAACAGCATCGGCAGAAGGGCGGCCACCACGGTCAGCGTGGCAACGATGGTCGGGTTGCCCACTTCCGCCACGGCCTCAATGGCCGCGCGGCGGCGGTCGCGCCCGTCACCCATGCCCCAGTGGCGTGCGATGTTCTCGATCACCACGATGGCGTCGTCCACCAGAATGCCGATGGAGAAAATCAGCGCGAACAGCGAGACGCGGTTCAGCGTGTATCCCATCACGCGGGCGGCAAACAGGGTGAGCAGGATGGTGACCGGAATGACGATGGCCACCACGATCGCTTCCCGCCAGCCAATGGCAACCCACACGAGCGCGATGATCGAAATCGTCGCAAGAGCCAGGTGGAACAGCAGCTCATTGGCCTTTTCATTGGCCGTTTCGCCATAATCGCGGGTGATCTCCACGGAGACACTGTCGGGAATGACATTGCCTTCGAGCAGCTCCACACGCTCCAGAATCTGGTGCGCCACGGTCACGGCGTTTGCGCCGGCGCGCTTGGCGACTGCCAGGGTGACGGACGGAACGCGTTCGATTGCGCCATCCTCGCTGCGGGTCACGGTCGAGACCAGCGCTTCGCTGGCATCCGTCGTGAAGCTCACATCGGCCACATCACGCACATAGACGGGGCGTCCGTCACGCGCGGTCAGCAGCAGATTGCCGATTTCGGCCGGCGTGCGCAACGTTTCGCCCGCAACAACGGTGATCTGCTCACCCGCATCGCGCACCTGCCCGACGGGGAAGGCGCGGTTTGCGCCCGACACCTTGCCGGCCAGCTGCTGCAGCGTGATACCGTTGAGCGCCAGGCGGCGCGGATCGGGCGCGATGCGGATCACCTCGCCGGTTTCGCCAACCAGATAGGTCAGGCCGACATCCTCGATCTTGGCGATCTCGGTGCGCAGCTCGCGGGCGATCCGGGTCAGATCAGTCGCCGTGGTGCTGTCGGCAGCCTCGGGCTTCGGCGACAGGGTGAGCGAGACGATGGCGACATCATCGATCCCGCGTCCAACGATCAGCGGTTCGGGAATGCCGACGGGAATGCGGTCCATATTGGCCCGCACCTTGTCGTGCACGCGCAGCACTGCGGCGTCGGACGAGGTGCCGACAACGAAACGCGCGGTGACCATGGTGCGGTCGTCGCCGGTCTGCGAATAGACGTGCTCGACACCGTCAATGCCCTTGACGATGGTTTCCAGCGGCTCGGTCACGAGCTTGACGGCGTCTTCCGCCTTCAGCCCGTTGGCCTGGACGTGGATGTCCACCATGGGAACGGAGATCTGGGGCTCTTCCTCGCGCGGCAGGGTGGCAAGCGCCACGAGACCGAAGGCGAAAGCCGCGATCAGGAAGAGGGGGGTGAGGGGCGAATTGATGAAGGTGCGCGTCAGCACACCGGCAATACCCAGCTTTTCTGGTGCTTGGTTCATGGCGCGATGACCGTGTCTCCGGCAGCGAGGCCGCTCAGGATTTCAACAAAGTCACCATCGTCGCGGGTAACGGTTTCGCCCGGAACCACCGTGCGTTCGATGGTTGCCCCGCCTGCTTCAACGGTGACGAAATCGATGCCCGAGCGCGTGGTGACGGCAGCGGCGGGAACGAGCAGCGCTTCGCGTTCGCCCACCGGCACACGCACGAGCACACGCGCATCGACAAAGGCAGTGTCGAGACTTTCCACCTCCACATCCGCGATAACGCGGCCATTCTCGATCTGCGGATAGATCTTGGCGAGACGGCCTTCCACTTCCTGCCCCTGGCTGGTGATGTGAATGGCTGCATCTTCTTCGAGCGCAGCTGCGTGCCGTTCGGGGATTGCAAGACGCAGGAAGAACCCACCGCCGCCAATCGTGGCGATCGGTTCACCGGGCAGAACCACGGCGCCCCTTGTGACGGGAACCGTCAGGATCCGGCCATCGAGCGGCGCAAAGATTGCGCCCTCGGCACCCTGCTGTTCGATCACCGAACGCTGTGCTTCGGTGGCGGCAATCTGGTTGCGGATCACGTCCACCTGCGTGCGCAGCTGGTCGAGCCGCTGGGTGGTAACAACGCCGCGTTCCACCAGTGTCTGGCCGCGGGCGAGTTCTGATTCCGCCGTTTCCATCTGCGCCTCCAGCGCGCGCAGCTGCGCGTCTAGAGCGGCGATCTGGAATGCGATCTTGTCGTCACGGATCGTGCCGATCTGCTGCCCGGAGGTGACATTGTCGCCCTCGCTGACATTCAGTTCGACAACGATGCCACCGATGCGCGCACGCGCCGGCACCGTATCCCGGGCTTCCACGCGGCCATAGACCGGCTTCCACTCGGTTATCGCAGTTGGCGTCAGGGTGATGTTTTCGGCGAGTGCCGGGCCTGCTGAAAGAAACCCGGCGAGAAGAAGTATGGCGCGCATCGGAGCCTCACTGTGGTGATTAAAACGCGGTGCCGGACTTCACGCCCAGCTTGCGGAACAGGAACGCTGCCGGGCAGAAGCCCGTGAAAGCCGACTGTAGCATGTTCAGGCCGATAAAGACCGTGAACCAGATGAACAGCGGCGAGACCCACATGGTCAGAACCACGGAGAGAAGTATCATGATGCCAGCAAAGGCGAGAACTGCGCGATCGAGTGTCATGGCTATGCCTCCTTGAATATTATGATGTCTTCATATATTAATATAAGAGTGAAATGCAAGACCCGATGATTTGAACTTTCCCGCAACGACATGGATCGGATTGTGCAGCAGCCCGCGAGAGCGCTTGACATGACTGCCCGCGCACCCGACATCTGAGATGCTCATAAATTCATGTATTCAGATGAACGAAAACGACATCGCCGCCTTTGAAAGCAAGGCGCGGCAAGCCTCGGACCTCCTCAAGGCCATGGCCAACCAGAACCGGCTCATGATCCTTTGCCACCTGCTCGATGGCGAAGCGAGCGTGAATGCGCTGGCGGAAGCGGTTGGCATGTCCCAGTCGGCCTTATCCCAGCAGCTCGGCAAGTTACGGGCGCTGGGGCTGGTGGAGACGCGGCGAGACGGCCAGCAAATCTATTACAGCCTTGCCGCACAGGAAGTGGAGCAGGTGCTCCAGACCCTCTACGGAATCTACTGCGCGTCCGGCAAGGGCTGAGTCTGCATATCCCTTGCAATGGCCCGCTCGCGGAAAACGATGTAGAGCCCCGCGCCAATGGTGATGGCGATGCCGAGAGCGGCGAGCCCGTTAGGCAGGTCGCGGAAGATCAGCCAGCCGATCACGGTGGCGAAGGGAATCTCCAGATACTGGATCGGCGCCACGGTGGCCGATGGCGCAAAGCGCAGCGACCAGGTCATGAGCAGGTGCCCGAACGTTCCGAAAAAGCCCGATGCGATCAGGAGCAGCGTCTCCCGCAGGTCTGGCTGCACCATGCGCAGTTGCGGCAGGTCGAAGCCGAGATTAATGAACGCGACCGCCGCAAAACCGATGACGGCGTAAATGCCGCTCACCACCTGAAGCGCAATCGGGTCGGCCACGCGCGAGATCTTTCGCGTCACCAGCATGTAGCCTGAGAAGGCAAAGGCGACGACCAGCGGCAGCAATGCCGGCGCACCCACGGTCACGAGGTTCGGCTGCACGACCAGAAGCGTGCCGATGAAGCCGACCGTGCAGGCGGCCAGACGCCTTGGGCCAATCGCTTCGCCAAGAAAGAACTTTCCGAAAGCGAGCATGATGAACGGCATGACGAAGGCGATTGCCACGGCGTCGGCCAGCGGCAGATACCGCAGCGACATGAACATTGCGCCGATGCCGGTGATGTGGAGCGCCGTGCGCAGCACCGTCAGCCGCATGACGTATCCGGGCAGTGCGAGCCGCGTGCCGCTCCACCAGACGATAGGCAGAAGAAAGACCACCTGTGCGGCGAAACGCACGACCAGAAGCTCGAACAGCGGAATGGTCTCGCCCAACAGTTTCGCAATCGAGTCGCCCAGAGGGGCGACCGCGCAGAAACCGATCATCAGGAGGATGCCGACTAGCGGCCGGTCGTTTGTCATCGCGCGAGATTATGGACGGGCTCTGACCCGCGCAATGTCACATGAGGCCGAAACGGTACGGCCAGCGACCTATTTCGCCGCTGGCCGAAAAATGTCCGATCAGGCCGCTTTTGCCTGCGGGCCGCTGTCCGGCTGATAGGTGCGGCCGAAGCGGTTTGCCAAAAAGTCTTCCAGCGCGATGTCTTCCTGCTGCACGAAGCCTTTTGCGGGAAGTTTGCCATTGGCGAGCAGGTCAAGCACGGTGCAGATGCCGGCTGCCGTCGTCTTCTGGATGGCGCTGCGCGCATGCGGCCCTGCCGGATCGGCGAACACGGAGTTGGCGTAGCTCTCCTGCACCAGACGGCCATTCTTCAGGCCCGTGATCGTCACGAAGATCACCACCACGTCCTGCATGGTGGTCGGCAGTGCGTGCTCGAAGATCTCCTTCAACAGGTCGCGGCGCTCGATCAGGCGCAGATCGTTCAGCAGCATCTTCATGATCGAGGCATGGCCGGGATAGCGGATCGTGCGGTAGTTGAGATTGCGCACACGTCCCTTGAGCGACTCGCAGATGGAGCCCAGGCCACCGGACGTGTTGAACGCTTCGTAGCGCACGCCGTCCAGCGAGAACTCTTCCAGCCCTTCAAGCGGCGCGACTTCCTTCATTTCGCCATCGACGATGGCCTCGCAGGATTCGCAATACTCGTTGATCACGCCTTCCGGCGACCAGGTGAGATTGTAGTTGAGCGCATTGGCCGGAAACTGCGGCAGCGCGCCGACGCGCATCCGCACATCGTGCAGCTCGTCAAAGCGCTTGGCGAGCGAATTGGCGGCGATGGTGATGAAGCCCGGCGCGAGACCGCACTGGGGAATGAAGGCCGTGTCGGCGGTCGCCGCGATCTCCTTCACGCGACGCGTGCTTTTCACATCCTCGGTAAGGTCGAGGTAATGCACACCGGCTTCGGCTGCGGCCTCGGCAATGGGAACGGTCAGATTGTAGGGCGCGGCGTTGAGCAGGGCGAACTTGCCCTTCAGAACGGCAGCCAGCGCCTTCGTGTCGGAAAGGTCGACCTCGACACCCGCAATCTGCGGGTGCTCGGGCAGGGCCGCGAGCTGTTCGGCCGAACGGTCGGCAACGGTGACCGAATAATCGCCCGAGGCGACCAGCATGTCAGCAATGGCAGCGCCGATGCGCCCGGCTCCGGTGACGACGATTTCCTTCATTCCGTTCCCTTTCGATTCTGTAGAATGTGCACCAAGTGTCACCCCGATCTGCGTTGAATCGAAGAGATAAATCGGGTAATTTGACTTATCATTTTAAACATATTGACGATAAGATTGGACAATATGACGGTATCGCAAGCGGATCGTGCGGTGATCGCTCTCCTGCGTGAGAATGCCCGCATATCGGTGTCGGAAATCGCACGACGGCTCGGGGTCTCGCGCTCCACTGCGCAAAGCCGGCTCGAGCGGCTGGAGCGCAGCGGCACAATCGCCGGCTATGCGGTGCGGCTCTCAGGCGAATATGACGCCGCGCAGATCCGCGCGCATCTTCTGGTAACGGTTTCGCCAAAGCTCTCCGGCGATGTCATCGCAGCCATGGAGAAGATGCCGGCCGTGCGCGCGGTCCATTCCGTCAGCGGCTCGTTCGACATGATCATCGTCGTCGAAGCGCCGTCGGTAGCCGAGCTTGATGCGGTGATCGACACGATTGGCGCACTGAAGGGCGTCGACCGGACAATGAGCTCCATCATCCTGTCGACGCGGATTGATCGTTAGATCGCTGGGCTAGAGCAATTCCGGAAAAAGCGGGTCCCGGTTTTTCCGTCCGGAATTGCTCTAATCCGCCGCCATCCGCGCGGCGCTGCGGCGGCGGGCGACCTCATAGGCGATGGCTCCAAGCACCGTGATCGCGATCATGATCAACGCCAGCGCATTCACGGCGGGCGTCAGGCCCGTGCGCACCTTGGTGGCGATGTAGACCGTCAGCGGCGTATCGAAACCACGCACGAACAGCGTCGTGTTGTAGTTCTCGATGGATTGCAGGATCGCCAGGAAACCGGCTGCGATGAGCGCGGGTTTCAGGAAGGGCAGGAGCACGCGGCGGAACACCATGAATTTCGATGCGCCTAGACCAAGGGCCGCTTCTTCCTGTGTCGGGTCGAAGCGCTGGAGCCGCGCCGTGATCATCAGCATGACATAGCAGATGATGAAGCTCGCCTGCGCCACCACGATCAGAAACACGCCGCCGCCGACGCCGAGCTGCCGCCACAGAACCAGTGTGGCGATGCCGATGACCACGCCGGGCGTGAGCAGCGGCGACACCATGACCGCATACATGAAGCTGCGGGCGCGCGCATGCAGGCTCGTTAGAACAAGCGCTGCCGCCGTGCCGATGGGCAGAACGGTGATCACAACGAAAAAGGCGACGATGAAGGAGGTCCACAGCGACTGCCACATGCCGCTGTCGCTCCACAGCGCATCGAACCATTGAAGCGTCGTGCCGCGCCACGGCGTCACGGTCGGGAAGCGGCTGGTGTTGAATGTGGCGATGCCCATGATCGCGAGCGGCGCGAACAGGTAGAGAAAGAACGCCACCATATAGAAGCCGAACATGGCCCGGGCGATGCGGTCGGCGGCACTCATGCGCGAACCTCCGGCGCTGTCCAGAGAGGCTGGCGCTGCCCCTCACCTGCCTGCCGGCATCCTCTCCCCGTAAACGGGGCGAGGAAAGGCTGCGGATATCTCGGCGCGTTTCCTTCTCCCCGTGCGCGGGGAGAAGGTGCCCGAAGGGCGGATGAGGGGCAGCGCCTGCATGGACGAATGAACGCCAGACTCATTTCGCCACCTCCGTCAGGCTCACGCGGGCGATGCGCAGCGTGATCAGAACCACTGCCAGGCACAGCACCAGAAGAACCAGCGCATAGGCGGCGCCCCGGTTCCAGTCACCGCCTTCGAAGAACCAGTTGTAGATGATCTCGGTGAACCAGCGGCTGCCGGGCGCGCCGAGAAGGGCTGGCGCGACATAGCTGCCGGCGGCGAGCATGAAGGTGAAGACACAGCCCGTGGCGATGCCCGCCTTGGCATGCGGGATGACCACCCGCCAATGAATGCGCCAGGTGGATGCGCCGAGATCGCGCGCTGCCTCGATCTGCGATTTGTCGAGAGACTCAATCGCGTTGTAGATCGGAAACAGCATGAACAGGATGTAGGCGTAGGTCATGCCGGCCAGCACGCCGCCATCGCCATACCAGCGCACCGGTTCATCAATGATGCCGAGCGACAGAAGAAAGGCGTTCAGCGGACCGCGAAACGCAAGCAGGATATACCAGGCAAGCGTACGCAACACCTCGTTGATCCAGAACGGAATGGTCAGCGCGAGAAGCACGATGGCCGTCTGGTTCACCGTCGCGTTCTGGGCAAGCCAGAAAGCCATCGGATAACACACCAGAAAGGTGATGAAAGCGACAAGCGCGCTCGCCCACACGGTCTTGAAGAAGATCGCGCGGTGAACGCCCTCATTCGCGAGGTAGAGAATGTTGTCGAGCGAATAGACATCATTCGGCCCGCCGAGCTGCGATGGCGGCAGGTTGGGCCGCAGCGCGTAGTCGATCATCATCACATTGGGCGCGAGCACCATGCCGGCGAGCCACGCGCCGACCAGCGCCAGAAACAGCGTGCCAAGCCCCCCGCCAAAACGTCTGTAGAGATCAGACATCGGGCAGCACCACGGCGTTTGCGCTCTCAAAGCCGAAACCGGATTTCTCGCCAATGGCAGGTGCGGCTGCGAGTTCCGTGCTGGCGATGGAGGCAACCAGCGGCATGCCGTCCCCGGCCATGCCGTGCGCGAGTGCAAAAGCGCCCTCGAAATCGATCCGCTCGATGGTGGCGGCCAACCGGTTGGTTCCACCGTTCGGCTTCAGCGCCTCGGGGCGCACATAAAGCTTCGCTGTCGCACCCGCTGAAAGCCCGTCGCCCGCGCGGCCGCTCAGCGTGCCATGGGCGCTCTCCACCGTGGCGATGCCGTTCTCGATGCCTTTCACCGTGCAGGGCAGGGCGTTGGTCTCGCCAACGAAGGTGGCGACGAAAGGCGTGGCCGGATTGTCGTAAAGTTCGCGCGGTGCGCCCACCTGCTGCACCACGCCGGCGCTCATCACCGCAACGCGGTCCGACATGGCGAGCGCCTCGGACTGATCGTGCGTGATGTAGATGAAGGTAACGCCCGTGCGTTTCTGCAGCGCCCGCAGCTCGGCGCGCATGTGCTGGCGCAGCTTGAGATCAAGCGCGGAAAGCGGCTCGTCGAGAAGCAGCACCTGCGGCTCGACCGCGAGCGCGCGCGCAATGGCCACGCGCTGGCGCTGTCCGCCGGAAAGCTCGCCCGGCATACGGTCGCCATAGCCTTCAAGCGCGATCAGTTTCAGAAGCTCGTCGGCCTTTTTGCGCCGCTCGGCCTTTGCGATGCCACGCGCCTCCAGCCCGAAGGCTATGTTTTCCCAGACTGGCATCAGCGGGAAGAGCGCGAGCGACTGGAAGATCATCGCGGTGGGGCGCTGATTGGGCCCCAGCGGGGTCATGTCCCTGTCGCCGATCAGAACGCGGCCTTCGGTCGGCTTCAAAAAGCCGGCGATCACCCGCAGCAGAGTGGTCTTGCCACAGCCGGAGGGGCCGAGAATGGAGAAAAACTCTCCGCCTTCGACCGTGAAGGAAACGTCGTCAACGGCACGGGTCGCCCCGAAAGTAACGCCGACATGATCGAGCTCTACGGAATGTGACATGGTCCCCCGATTTTGATGCGCGCGGTATTATAGTCCGCGTTCTTTTGGATATGTCGGCGCTCGCCCCTCCGCTTCGTCCTTCTCCCCGTACGCGGGGAGAAGGTGCCGGCAGGCGGATGAGGGGCGAGCGCCATCGTCCGTTGTTCAAGGCCTTACGCCGAGAGGAAACGGTCCTGATATTCGTTGCGCTTGGCGACGAACCAGCTTTCCTGGATCGGCCACCACCACAGCTTGTCCAGCGCGTCGCCGGGATAGGCGGCGGCGAAGAAGGCCTTGGCCTCGTCCGTCGTCTTGTCGGCAGCGCCAACGGCGGTGGAGTTGATCGAGGTTGCATTGGTGTACATGGCGCCGGCTTCCGGCGTCAGGAACCAGTTGATGAAGGCATAGGCCTGCTCAAGGTTTTCCGCACCCTTCGGGATTGCAACGCCTTCCATCCACGCCAGCGCGCCTTCCTTCGGCGCGATGAAGCCGACGGGAAGACCTTCCTTGCCGAGAGCCGCTGCAGTGGAATCCCACGTCTGGCCGATGGTGCAGCCATTGATGCGGAATGCGCCCTGCGCTTCGTTCTCGTTGGACCAGAACTGCGCGATGTTGGCCTTGCGGGCAATCGCTTCCTCGAGAATCACGTCATAGATCTTGACCATGTTCTCTTCGGACTTGAAGGCGTCCGCCATCGGCATGGGCAGCTTGCCTTCGGCTTCGAGCCAGAGGCCGAGACCGACAAGACCCGAATGGCCGCGCACGGTGGCCTTGCCCTTCATTTCCGGCTTCCAGATGTCGCCATAGGAGGCGGTGCCGTATTCGAGCGGAGCCTGATCCTTGTCGAAGGAAACCGCTTCCGTACCCCAGTCGGTGGGCACCTGATAGCGCTTGCCGTCGATGACCGCGCCGAGATTTTCAGAATTCTTCCAGGCGCTCGGCAGGCAGTTGTCGACGTTGACCTTGCTTTCGTCGATCGGCTGCACCAGCTCGAACTCGACATAGTTGGGCACGCGGTCGACTGTCGGCCAGATGATGTCGAACCCGCCGCCATTGTTGGCGCGAAGCTGGTTCAGCAGTTCGTCATTGGTGCCGTAGGGGGTGTAATTGGCCTTGATGCCCGTCGCCTTTTCGAAAGCGCCGATCATGTCGTCGTTGAGGTAACCGGCCCAGGCGAAGATGTTGACCGCGCCGGAAGAACCCTGCGCATAGCTGCGCGAGATGAGCGGCGCCGCCAGCGACAGTCCTGCCACAGCGCCCGCGCCCTTGATGAAGTTGCGTCGTTTGATCAAAGTCATGAAAGCACTCCCATTGTTTCTGCGTTGATATCGCAGCGGTTATTCCCGCCATGTTACAGCGCGATGACCGGTCGGCAACAAAAATCAGTCTAACGGACCGTCAATGTTGATGATCCTGCGCGGACATCAGTGTTTAGCGCACAAATTATCCTCTCTGGCCCATTTGTTCCACGCGAAAAGGCTGCTTGTATGCAAACGTTTGTAGCGGGCTGCTGTCCGACAGTGAGGGGAGAACTTTGCATGCGACTTCAGGGGAAGCGGATTCTGGTATCGGCAGCAGCTCAGGGCATCGGCCGGGCAAGCGCGCTGGCCTGCGCAGCAGAGGGGGCGTCGGTCGTGGCCGTCGATATCAACGAGGAAGGGCTTGCCTCTCTTGCCGCTGAAAACGCGTCCATCGAAACGCACCAGCTGGATGTGCGCGACCGCAGCGCAATCGATGCGCTCGCCGGCAGGGTCGGCCAGCTCGATGGCCTCTTCAATTGCGCCGGCTTCGTCCATCACGGCAGCATTCTCGATGTCTCCGAGGACGACTGGGCGTTCAGCATGGATCTCAATGTGACCTCCATGGTTCGCATGACGCAGGCGTTTCTACCCGGCATGCTGGAACGGGCCGAAGAGGCGGGCAGCGTGTCCGTTCTCAACATGGCGTCGATGGCGTCATCCATCAAAGGCTTCGTCAACCGCGCGGTCTACGGCGCCACGAAGGCGGCGGTGATCGGCCTCACAAAGTCCGTTGCGGCCGATTTCGTAAAGCAGGGCGTGCGCTGCAATGCGCTCTGCCCCGGCACGGTCGACACGCCATCGCTGCGCGGTCGCATCGCCGCTGCGCCGGATCCCTTTCAGGCCGAGAAGGATTTTATCGCGCGCCAGCCCATGGGGCGGCTTGCAACGGTCGACGACATCACGCCGCTGGTCGTGTTTCTTCTGTCGGACGAAAGCCGCTTCGTCAGCGGTCAGGCCGTTCTCGTGGATGGCGGCGTGACCATCTGATTTCAGGGCAGGGTGGTTGATACTCTCCGCCCTTGTTCGATGATATCGAACTTCTGCAAAAACCGGGGCGCGCCAAAGTGTGCGCCCCGGCATTTTCCGACCCGGTGTCCATCTTCCGGAGAACGCTGCATTGCCGGCTGGAGCCATGCAACTTCGGGAAACGATGATCGGCAGCATTGAATCCGGCTTCGGAGCATGCCTTCGGTCTCCACCTCCAGGCTGGCACGAACCACAGAAACCGCTTGCCATCACCCAGGGCAGGAGCGAACCTCCACACCTCCACACCTCCACACCTCCACACCTCCACACCTCCACACCTCAAGGCCCCTAGGCCCCTAGGCCCTAAGGCACGTCTTGCGCTTCGCATTTGTTATGATATTACATACCATATCGCAGCAAAGGAACCAAACATGCCGAACCAGGACAAACGCCTGCCCGTCACCGTGCTTTCCGGGTTTCTGGGGGCGGGCAAGACGACGCTCTTGAACAATGTGCTCAACAACCGGGCAGGACGGCGCGTCGCGGTGATCGTCAACGACATGTCGGAAGTGAACATCGACGCCGACCTCGTGCGCGAGGGTGGGGCGAACCTGTCGCAGACAGACGAAAAGCTGGTGGAGATGACGAATGGCTGCATCTGCTGCACGCTGCGCGACGACCTTCTGAAAGAGGTGCGGCGTCTGGCGGCGGAAGGGCGGTTCGATTACCTGCTGATCGAATCCACCGGCGTTTCCGAGCCGCTGCCTGTGGCCGCCACATTCGAGTTTCGCGACGAGCAGGGCCACAGCCTGTCCGATGTCGCGCGGCTCGACACGATGGTCACGGTGGTCGACACGCTGAACCTGCTCGAAGACTACGCCAGCCATGATTTCCTGCGCGACCGGGGCGAGGTCGCGGGCGAGGGGGACGAGCGCACGCTTGTGGACCTGCTGGTCGACCAGATCGAGTTTGCCGATATCGTGATCCTGAACAAGGTCAGCGACGCCGGCCCGGAGCGCCTTGATGCGGCGCGCAAGATCGTCACCGCGCTCAATCCCGATGCGCAGATCATCGAGACAGACCATTCCCGCGTCGCGCCCGCCCGCATCTTCGATACAGGCCTTTTCGATTTCGAGACGGCTCACCAGCACCCGCTCTGGGCCAAGGAGCTTTATGGCTTTGCCGATCACGTGCCGGAGACCGAGGAATACGGCGTTTCCTCCTTCGTCTATCGCGCGCGGCGTCCCTTTCATCCGCAGAAAGTGCATGCGGTGCTGAATGCCCCGCTGCCCGGCGTCATCCGCGCCAAGGGTCATTTCTGGATCGCAACCCGGCCCGACTGGGTTGCCGAATTCAGCCTCGCCGGCGCTTTATCCAGCGTGAAGCCGCTTGGCACCTGGTGGGCGGCCGTACCGCGCGAACGCTGGCCAAACCACCCGGAAGCGAAAGCCTTCATGGACCGCTACTGGAGCGAACCCTACGGAGACCGGCGTCAGGAGCTGGTCTTCATCGGCACAGGCATGAACCGCGAACGCATCACCGCAGCGCTGGACGATGCGCTGGTGGGCAGTGAAACCGACTTCGAGCCAGCGCAGCACCGTGCGCTGGCGGACCCTTTCCCGCGATGGCAGCGCGCGCAGGCCGCCTGAGGGGAGGTGGTTGCCTTCTCCCTCGCCCTTCGACAGGCTCAGGATGAGGGAGAAGGCAGGCAAAAGCTGAGACTGATGCAGGGGCTCAGTAGCTATAACTTACAGCCAGAGACCCCGCAGGAGCATGAAAGCATTTGGCGCACCACACAGCCCTCATCCTGAGCCTCCTGAGCTTGTCGAAGGGCGAAGGGCGAGGGCGGCATGAAGTCCGCCGAACCTACCCCCTGACCCGCAAAAGATAGGTATCCATGATCCAGCCCTTGTCTTCCCGCGCTCTAACCCGCGCCTCCACAATCTGCCCGGCAACATCCCCAAGCGGCCCGGCGATCAGAAGCTCATCCGGCGTACCCAGATACGCGCCCCAGTAAATCTCGTAGGCATCGCCATCGAGCATTTGAAAGGCGCAGTCGCCGTCGAGCATGACGAGAAGCGTATCTGCATTCGGCGGGAAGCCCTCCGCTTTCAGCCGCCGACCGGTGGTGATCAGGATCGAACCGCCAATCGTGTTGATCGGCATATGGTGGCTGGCCGCGAGCGCCTGAATGCTGGTGATCCCCGGCACCACTTCCAGCGCGACGTCAAGCCCGGCTTCCCGGCGCATGTGCTCGATGATCCGCAGCGTGCTGTCATAGAGCGAAGGATCGCCCCAGACGAGAAACGCCGCGCGGCCCGTCTCGCCCGTATGCGCCGCAAGCAGATCGCCATAGGCGCGGGCGATGGCCATATGCCATTCGTCCACGCCCCGGCGATAACTCGGATTGGCGGCGTCACGCACCGGCAGGTCGAATTCCACGATCCGCGTCTGCCGGGTTTCCAGAAACCGCTCGCAGATGACACGGCGCAGATCGGCCAAATCCTCCTTCGCTTCCCCCTTGCGGGGGATAAGGATCACGTCAGCCCGGTTCAGCGCATTGATGCCCTGAACCGTCATGTGTTCGGGATTGCCGGTGCCAATGCCGATGAGCGAAAGCGTGCGCATGATCAGCCGTCCGAAACGCCGGCTTCGGCAAAGGTCGCCATGCCGTTGTGGCAGGCAAGCGCGCCGCGCAGAATGTTGATCGCAAGGCATGCGCCAGAACCTTCGCCAAGCCGCATGTCGAGATCGAGCAGCGGCTTGAGGCCCAGCTCGCCAAGCAGCCTGCGGTGGCCGGGTTCGGCGGAAACATGGCCGGCAATGGCATGCGCCAGACCGTCTTCGCCAAGGCGCGCAAGCGGGGCGACTGCCGATCCGCACACGAAACCATCGAGCAGCAGCGGAATGCGCCTCTGCCGCGCGGCAAGGGCCGCACCGAACATGGCCGCAAGCTCGCGACCGCCGACGCGGCGCAGCGCCTCCAGCGGATCGGAAAGCGCCTCGCCGTGGCAGGCAAGCGCTGCATCCACGGCCTCAGCCTTGCGCGAAAGGCCGGCATCGTCAACGCCTGTGCCCCGGCCGACCCAGTCGGCTCCCCGGCCACCGAACAGCGCGGCGGCAAGGGCCGCTGCGGCAGTGGTGTTGCCGATGCCCATTTCCCCGAGTGAGATGAGATCCGCTCCCTCCGTCACCGCATCGAAACCGGTCTGAACGGCCTTCAGAAAATCCGCTTCATCCATGGCCGGCGCTTCCGTGAAGTCCGCCGTGGGACGCTCGATCTCGAGCGACGTGACGGTGAGGCTCGCCCCCGTCTGTTTCGCGAGCTGGTTGATGGCCGCGCCCCCGGCGGAGAAATTCGCCACCATCTGCGCCGTCACCTCGGCCGGAAAAGCCGAAACACCGCGTGCAGTCACGCCATGGGAGCCAGCGAAGATCAGCACATGAACCCGCTCAAGCGCAGGCTTTTCGCGTCCCTGCCAGCGGGCAAGCCGGATGGCTGCGTCTTCCAGCCGGCCAAGGCTGCCGGGCGGTTTGGTCAGCACTGCCTGGTGGGCGGTTGCAGCCTGCGCGGCGTCCTCATCGCCACTGGGACGGACATTACAGGCGGCGCGCAGATCGTCGATTTTGAGAAAGCGGGTCATGGAAGTCCTTCAGATGAAATAAGCGACGGCGGCGATGAGCACGGTGGTTTCGGCAAGCTGCTGCAGCGCGCCGAGCACATCGCCCGTCTGTCCGCCGATCTGTTTTTCGGCGAGCCGTTTGATGAAGAAGAGCGCCAGCAAAAGAAGCGGCGCGGTCACAAGCACAAAGCCGGGACCGGAGATGAAAAGCAGCGCGCCACCAATCGCGAGCGCCACGAGAACGGTAGCCGTTTCCGGTCGCCCTGCACCTGCCGAGAGCCCGTTTTCGCGCGCCGCTGGCGAAAGGCGCATCAGCGCCGGCATCAGGGCGCGCGAGGCCGTGTGCGCCATCAGAAGGGCGGGAACCGCGACAAGCCCGAGCGACGAAAGCGCCGTCCAGCGCATGAGAAACGACAGGATCAGTGCGGCAACGCCATAGGACCCGATGCGGCTGTCCTTCATGATCGCGAGCTTTTTCTCACGCGTCGAACCGCCGCCGAAACCATCGGCCACGTCTGCAAGCCCGTCCTCATGCAGCCCGCCGGTCACAAGCGTCCCCACTGCAAGCGCGAGGGCGGCTGCAATCGTGGCCGGCAGGCCAAGCATCGCCGCGCCGATCAGCACCGCACTGCAAATCGCGCCGACCACCAGACCGGCCAGAGGCGCTGCCCACTGGGCGGCCGCAAACCCGTGCGCCGGCATCTCGAACGCAGGCAGCGGCAGCCGCGTGTAGAAGCCGAGACAGGCGGCCACATCGCGAAGGGCTGTCACAAGCGTCGAGCGGGGTCCGGCCATCGCGTCAGCTCCGCGCTATGGCGTGAAAATAGGTGCCGGAGACATGCCCGCGCCGCGCACCGGATGGGCCGAGAGCGCGGCCCTGTCCATCCGCAAGCATGGCGAGCGGCGCATCACTGCCGGGCTCCACAAGCCGCGAATAGTGGAATTCATGACCACGGATCGTCTCGCCCTTGCTGCCGATGGCGCAGTCACTCATCAGCGTTGCCTGCCGGTAGCCGAGGTTCATCTTGCGCTTCGCATAGCTCGTCACATGACCGAGCAGCCCCAGCATGGCGTGGCGAACGCCTTCGGCATCCTCCAGCGCCTCGCCCAGAACCATGAACCCGCCGCACTCGCCGTGAACGGGCCTCGTCTCCGCAAATGCCTCCATCGCAGCGCGGAAGTTCTCGGCAGCAGCAATCCGCCCCGCATGAAGTTCGGGATACCCTCCCGGCAGCCAGCAGGCGTCGGCGCTTTCCGCCGGTCCTTCATCGGCAAGCGGCGAGAAGGGCAGGAGTTCTGCTCCCGCCTCGCGCCAGTGCCGGGCGAGATGCGGATAGACAAAGCTGAAAGCGGCATCCTGCGCGATGGCGATGCGTTGCCCCGGCGGCGGCAGAAGCCGCGCCGCATCGCCCGCCTGCATGGAAAGCGGCACGGCGGCCTCCATCACGGCGTCGAGGTCGATGGACTGCTCCATCACATCCGCAAGCCGCTCGATGAAGGCTTCGAGCGCGGCATGTTCGCTCGCCTGCACAAGGCCCAGATGCCGCTCCGGCAGCGCCATGTCCGGGTTGCGGTAGACCGCGCCCAGAACCCTGATGCCGATGGCCTCAATGGCGTCGCGCGCCATCGCTTCATGGCGCGGGCTCGCCACCTGATTGAGCACCACACCGGCAATCCGCACCTTCGGGTCGTAAGCTGCAAACCCCTTTGCGAGCGCGGCTGCGGTCTGCGACTGGCCGGACACATCGAGAATGACAATGCAGGGCACGTCATAAAGGCGCGCAATGTCCGCCGCAGCGCCAGAACGACCCGGCTCCGACACGATACCGTCAAACAGGCCCATGGCGCTTTCGATCAAAAGCATGTCGGCGTCTTCGCCCTGACGGCTCCCCAGATGGGCGAGCAGATCCGGATGCATGGCCCAGCTGTCGAGATTCACGCCGGGCTTCCCGGTCGCCGCCTGATGAAAGCCGGGATCAATGTAATCGGGACCGGATTTCGCGCCATGCACGGCGAGGCCACGCCTCTTGAGCGCGCGCATCAGGCCGATGGTCACACTGGTCTTGCCCGAACCCGAACGGGCCGCGCCGATGATGATCGCCCGCGCCGTCATATCAGCGCCTCGCGCAGCGCCACGATGCCGCCGATCACGATGATGGACGGCGAGCCGTACCCTTCCACCGATGCGTCGGAGACAAGCGTGGAAAGCGCCGTCGTCAGAATGCGTTCTTCCGGTTTCGTCGCGTTCATGATGAGCGCCGCCGGCGTATCGCCCGCCATGCCGCCGGATGTGAGCGCGTCCACGATCAGGGCGAGCTTGTGCATCCCCATATAGATGACGATGGGCTGACCCGTTTTCGCCAGCGCCGCCCAGTCCAGATCGTCCGGCGTGCCGGCGGCGTGGCCGGTCGCGAAGATCACCGCCTTGTTCACGCCGCGCATGGTGGCGGGAATGCCCGCATCGGCGAGCGCCCCCACCGCCGAGGTGACGCCTGGCAGAAAGCGGAAGGGAATGCCGGCGAGTGCCAGCACCAGCGCTTCTTCCCCGCCACGGCCAAACATGTTGGGGTCTCCGCCTTTCAGGCGCAGCACCCGCTGTCCCGCCTCGGCGTGTTCCACCAGAAGCCGGTTGATTTCATCCTGCGCCGTGGAGGGCTGGCCGGCGCGCTTGCCGACGAAAATGTGCCGGGCGTCCGGCGCGGCCTTCAGAATATCCGGATCCACCAGCGCGTCATAGATCACCACATCCGCCGCATCGAGCGCAGCCAGAACGCCGAGCGTCAGGCAGCCAAAGCCACCAGGCCCGGCACCCGCAAGCCACACATGGCCCGGCTCAAAGGGCGTTGGTTCAAAAGGCAGGCGGTTGAGCGCTTCAGCCAAGCTCATAATCCCTCCCGCCCGCGAAACCGGCGCTGATAATCGGCGCTGTAGAGCGCGCTTTCGCGAAAATCCTTGGCGCCCAGCCCCGGCCCGACGAGAATGAGCGCCGTGCGCTCGATGGGATCTTTCGCCATCTCCGCTTCGATGGTGGAAAGCGTGCCGCGCAGAATGCGCTCATCCGCCCAGCTTGCGCGGGCAACAATGGCGACCGGGCAGTCGGGTCCGTAATGCGGGGTCAGCTCCGCCACCACCCGGTCCAGCGCATGAATGGCGAGATGAATGGCGAGCGTCGTGCCGGTGGCCGCGAAATTGGCGAGCGTTTCACCCTCCGGCATTTTCGAGGCGCGGCCGGAAATGCGGGTCAGGACAAGGCTCTGCGCCACTTCCGGAATGGTCAGCTCGCGTCCCAGCGCCGCCGCAGCCGCCGAGAAGGAAGGCACGCCCGGCGTCAGCGTGTAATCGATGCCGAGCGTCGAAAGACGGCGGATCTGCTCGGCCACCGCGCTCCAGACGGAAAGATCGCCCGAATGCAGCCGGGCGATATCCTCACCCGCTTCATGGGCGCGGATATATTCCGCCTCGATCTCTTCAAGCGACATGGGTGCGGTGTTGACGATGCGCGCTCCCGGCGGACAGTGTGCGAGCAACTCCTCCGGCACCAGCGAACCGGCATAAAGGCAGACCGGGCAGCGCGCGATCAGGTCGCGGCCGCGAACGGTGATGAGGTCGGCAGCGCCCGGTCCGGCGCCAATGAAATGAACGGTCATGATTTTCTTCCGGTGGTCGCGATGGCGCAGGTCACGCCGTCAAGTGTGATCCTCGGGCCGAGAAGCCGGCCTGCCGGGCCGCAGACGGCCAGCGCCGCCGCCTCTGAGGCCGATGGAAGGCCCGTGGCTGAGCGCGCCTGTTCCGAGCGGGTCAGGCAATGCGCCACCGCCGCCTGAAGTGCCGCATCATCGGCAATGACAAGCGGCAGGCCGAGCGCCTTTGCAGCGTCCGTCAGGCCGGGCTCGTCCCGCTTCCGTGGCACGGTCGCCACCGCATCGAGCCTGTCCCGCGCGATGTCATGCGTTGTCAAAGCGGCGTCGAGCGCGGCAAGAACAGCATCGCGCGTGACGCCTTTTCTGGCTCCAAACCCGGCGCAGATCATGGTTTCCTCCAGCGCCATTGAAGCACCGGCATAGCCGGGCGCAGCGCCGTCATGCCGCCAACGGGCGCGGCGCGCGCGACGGCGATCTCGATCAGTTCTCCGCCGTGCCGCCCGTGGCAGTCGATCAGAAGCGCCTGCGTTTCGAGCGTCACCCCGTTTGCGACAAGACGCCCCCCGGTTCCAAGAGCGGCCATCGCCGCCTCCATCAGCCCTGTCGCAGTCGCCCCGCCACCGATGAAAACCACGTCGGGCGCGGCAAGGTCTGCGAGCGCGGCGGGAGCCTTTCCCTCAACCACGGTGAGCTGCGACACGCCCATGCGCTCCGCGTTGCGGGCAATGCGCGCCGCGCGCTCCCCGTCCGCCTCGATGGCGATGGCGCTGAGCGATGGGTGCAGCCGCAGCCATTCGATGGAAATGGAGCCTGAACCCGCTCCGATGTCCCAGAGCCGTTCACCGCGTTTCGGGGCAAGCGCCGACAGGGTGACGGCCCGCACCTCCGATTTGGTGATCTGCCCGTCATGCTCGAAAAGCGCATCTTCAAGCCCGGTTCCAAGCGGCAGGATGCGCGCATTCTCATCCGCCGCCACCTCGATTGCGACCACATTCAGATCGTCAAAACTGTCTGCGGAAAGCGCGGAAGCCATGAAGCTTACCTGCCGTTCGCGCGGTCCACCCAGCGCTTCCAGCACGTGAAAGCGGGAGGGGCCAAAACCCTCTGCCGTGATCAGCTCTGCAATCTCAGCCGGAGCCGCACCATCGGATGTGAGCGCGAGAATGCGCGCGCCGGGATGAAGCAGCGGGCGGATCAGCGCAATGGGCCTGCCGTGCAGTGAAACCGTCTCGACCGATTGCAGCGGCCAGCCAAGCCGGGCAGCAGCGAGCGCAAAGGAAGAAGGCGCGGAAAAGACACGCATCTCGTCCGCCCGAATGCGCCGCGTCAGCGTCGCGCCCACACCGAAGTGAAATGGATCGCCGGAGGCGAGCACGCAGACCTTCTTGCCTCTCAGCGCTTCGATCTCATCAAGCGCCTTGCCAAAGGGGGAGGGCCACTGCCGCGTCTCGCCGGAAATCTGGTCTGCCGCCAGTTCGAGGTGCCGCGCACCGCCGAACACGATCTCCGCATCGGCAATCGCGCGGCGTGCTTCCTCACCGAGCCCGGCCATACCGTCCTCGCTGATCCCCACGATGGCAAGCCAGCGCCTTGAGGTTTCCGCCTGACTGCAAAATGCTCTAGAAGACGTCATGGCAAAGCAGACCCTTCTCATTCTTGGTGGAACAGGCGAAGCGCGGCTTCTGGCGGAGCGGCTTTGCGCGCGCAGCTCGCTGCGCGTCATCACCTCGCTTGCCGGGCGCACCCGCACACCGGAAGCCTTGCAGGGTGAGGTGCGTGTGGGCGGTTTCGGCGGTGCTGAGGGGCTTGCGCGTTATCTCGAGGACGAGGGCATCGACCTGATGGTGGACGCCACGCATCCCTTCGCCGCGCGCATGGCCCGCAATGCAGCGGAAGCCGCCAGCCTGACCGGCGTGCCGCTCATCACGCTCATGCGCGCCGCCTGGCAGCCGGTCGCCGGCGACAACTGGCAGATCGCGGCCGGCATGGCCGAAGCGGCAACGCTGCTCGGCCCTGAGCCCCGGCGCGTCTTTCTGGCCATTGGCCGGCAGGAAGTTCAAATGTTTCGCACGGCCGCGCAGCATCATTATCTGGTGCGCAGCGTGGAGCCGGTAGAACCGTCCCACCTGCCGGCGAACGCCGCATGCATTCTGGCGCGTGGTCCGTTCTCTGAAGACGATGAAATCGCGCTGCTCGCCGATCACCGCATCGAGATCGTGGTGGCCAAGAACAGCGGCGGTGCTGCGACCTATGGCAAGATCGCAGCCGCCCGCAGACTCGACCTGCCGGTGATCATGATCGACCGGCCAAAGCCGACTGGCGCAGCCGTCGTGGCCGACATCGAAGATGCGATGGGCGCGATCAACACTCACCTGGCGGCTCCCGTCGCCGAGCGCGGCGCATAGACCAGCGGCGGTTTGCCGGGGCGTTCGATGATCCGCGTTTCAGGCGATCCGATGATGACGCAGGTGGCCATGTCGGCCATCTCGCCGCGCGCCTCATTCAACGGAACAATCGCCATGCGCTCGTCGGGCCGGCCTGCGGCGCGGCCGAACACGACAGGCGTGGAGGCCGGCAGAATGCCGCTCAACAGTTCAAAGGCGCGGCCAAGCTGCCAGGGCCGGGCGCGGCTGATCGGATTGTAGAGCGCGATCACAAAGCCCGCACCGGCAGCAGCCGCAAGCCGGGTTTCGATCAGTTCCCAGGGTTTCAGATTGTCCGAAAGCGATATGGCGCAGAAATCATGACCGAGTGGCGCGCCCACGCGGGCGGCCACCGCAAGCATGGCCGTCAGCCCCGGCACGATCTCCAGATCGAGCGCGCGCCATTCCTGCGGCCCTTGCTCGATGGCCTCGCACACGGCCGCCGCCATGGCGAAAACACCGGCATCCCCGCCCGAAACCACGGCCACATGCCTGCCTTCAGCGGCCATGGTGAGCGCCGCCTTGGCGCGGGCCAGCTCTTCCCGGTTGTCGGAGGCGTGACGGGTCTGGCCGTCATTCAGTTCAAGCCGGTCGAGATAGGGACCGTAGCCAAAGAAATCGCTTGCCGCCGCAATGGCTGCGCGCGCCTCCGGCGTCGTCTGTGCCGGTTTTCCGGGGCCGGTGCCGATGACGACGAGACGCCCGCTCATGCCGCGCCCTCCTGCGGCCTGGCCTGCCAGCCCGGTCCGAGCACGAGCGAGAAATAGGGGGCGGTGTCGTCAGCCTTGTCCGCAAGCGGCGTCATGCTGGTATTGTCCATCGTGCCGCGTTCCACATAGACCGCACCGACGAGCCTGCCGGCCCGCGCCAGCGCCCGGCGGATTTTCGGCAGATTGCGCCCCACCTTCATGATGACAAAGGCTTCCGTGTCGCTCACACGGCGCAAAAGCTCGTCTTCATCCAGTGTCCCGGGCAGGACGGTCAAGATGTCGTCGCCCTGAACGATCGCGATGCCCGCCTGCGACCAGCAGCCGGACATGGCCGTGATGCCGGGGATCACCTCCGTCGGGTAGAGCGCGGCAAGCCGCACATGCAGATGCATGTAGGAGCCATAAAACAGCGGATCGCCCTCGCTCAGAACCGCAACCGTTCGGCCCGCTTTCAGATGCGCTTCCACCGCGCGCGCCGACTCCTCGTAAAAGCCGGTGATGGCTTCGATGTAGCGCGGGTCGTTCTTGTCGATTTCGGTCGTAACCGGATATTCCAGCGGCAGCTCCACCGCCGCCTCCGGCAGGAGGTCGTCGACGATCTTGCGGGCATTGCCCCGGCGTCCGCGCTTTGCGAAATGCGCCACCACGTCCGCCCGCTCCAGCGCCTTCAACGCCTTAACGGTGATGAGTTCGGGATCGCCGGGTCCGGTGCCGACGCCAATCAGGGTTCCGCTCATAGTCCCGCCCTCGCAAGTGCGTTGATCGCCGCCGCCGTCATGGCGCTGCCGCCCATGCGGCCGCGCACGATGGCAAAGGGAATGCCAAGCCCGCTCTCGGCGAGCGCGTCCTTGGATTCCATCGCGCCCACGAAACCGACCGGCATGCCGATGATGGCGGCAGGCTTCGGCGCACCGGCGCGCAGCATGTCGAGCAGGTAGAAGAGTGCGGTCGGCGCATTGCCAATGGCGATCACCGCTCCTTCCATGTGTTCGCGCCACAGTTCCAGTGCAGCGGCAGAACGCGTGTTTCCGATCTCCCGCGCAAGCTCCGGCGTGCGCGCATCGCGCAGGGTGCAGATCACCTCATTGTCGGCGGGCAGCCGCGTGCGGGTCACACCCCGCGCCACCATCTCCGCATCGCACAGGATCGGCGCGCCGGCTTTCAGCGCCGCGCGACCTGCCGCAACGAACCCTTCGGAAAAGACGAAATGCTCCGCCGCCTCGACAAGCCCGCAGGCATGGATCATGCGGATGGCGACATCGGCCTCTTCCGCACTGAAGCGTACGAGATCGGCCTCGGCGCGTATGATCGCGAACGACTTTTCATAAATGGCGTTGCCGTCGCGTATGTACTCGGTTTCTTGCATTCAGCCTGTCTTTCGAAGAAGGGCGGCGCGCAGCTTCTCGCCGCGCTCGATGAGGAAGGTGCGAAGACGTTCGGAAGGCTCCACACCAACGGAGGAAAGCGTGCAGCAACCCTCGGCCGCGATCAGGTTCACCGCAGCCCCGGCGGGCTGTGCGCAACATTTTTCGCAGGCCGAGAGGTGCAGACGAAACGAACCGTCCGGCAGACCGGCTTCCGCCGCCTCGGCGGCAAGCGCCTTGGCGTCGAACCGCGCCGAGGCACAGGCCGGCGCACCGGCGCAGGCCGCTATGGAAAGCCGCGGATCATGCCCGTCCGTGACAAAGCCAAGAGCCTCAGCCCCCCGCGACAGCGCATCCTGCCGGGGCTCATCAAGCCCGATCAGCAGCAGGCCGCTGCGCGGCGCAAGGCGTATTTCCCTGGCATCCGAGGCGGCCTCGCAAAGCGCGACCAGCGCCTCCGCAGCGATCTGACCGAAGGGCAGCGCGATCCCGAGCGCGCTGTCCCCGTCTTTCAGCGCAAACCGGCCAACCGGTGCGCTGTCAGCCCGCGCGGAATACTGCACTGATGGCTCAAGCCCGGCCCGGAGCGCACCCTTCTGCGCCTGCGAAAAATTACGCGCGCGTCCGCCGGTCTGCGCCAGCAGATCAAGAACCGCAAGCGCTGCAGCGCCCACCGCCTGCTCATCGCCCTGGCCTAACCAGCCCGCCGTCGCGCCATTGCCGCCGACACCGATCTGCCAGAGACCGTCTCCCAGCGCCAAAAGCTTGATGTCGGCTCCGATGGCGTCGAGATGCAGCGTCCCGCCACCATCGACCGTCACCGAGACCTTGGGGGCAAGGCGCGGGGCAAGGCAATGCGCTGCCGCATGTTCATCGATCCGCCGGGCAAGCGCCATCGGGTCACCCAGCGCATCCTGCGCCAGACCATCAAGCGCTCCCGTCTCCACCGCGAAGCCATCCACGGCCCCAAGATCGAGCGCGTTGATTTCCGCGCAAATCAGGGGCGCGCTCTCAGCCGTCAGACCCCGGATCTGCAGCTTTCCACGCGCGGTCACTTCCAGAATTCCATTGCCGTGGCGGCCCGCCGCTTTTGCGATATCCGCCAGTTTCTCAGGCGTCAGTGCGCCATGGGCCGGCGCAATCCGCGCGAGCAGCCCGTCGCCGGTCTTCATGGGGGCGGAGAGTGTGGGGCAAGCGCCGCGCCGCATCGTCATGCCGTCGCCTCCGCGAGTAGTGCCGCCAGATCGTCATCGACAGAGTTGCGCCGCGGGTGCCAGAGGCCGCGCCTGCGCGCAGCGCAAAACCGTTCCGCCATCGCCCGGGCCGCCGCCGGATTCTCGGCAACCAGGAAATCGCGCACACGCTCATCGCCGAGATAGGCATCGAACACGGCATCGATCAGGCTGCCTGAAACCGCATCCGTGGTCTCGGCGAAGCCGATCAGCCGGTCGACCGTTTCCGTCAGTTCCGCGGCGCCGCGCGGGCCATGGCGCAACTGCCCCTCGATAAAGCGCGGATTGACCGCACGGGCGCGCACCGTGCGGGCAATGGCCTGCGCCAGCGAGCGGGCGCGCGGGCGCTCCGGATCGGTTGTGTCGAGCACCACCAGATCGGCTTTGCCGCCCAGCGCTTCCACCGCCGCCGCGAACCCGCCGATAAAGGCCACATCCGCCGAGCCTTCGAGAATGTCCCGCCCGGCATCGTCGCCCGTATGGATGAGCATGTCGGCATCCGCCACCTGCCGCGCAAACGCGCCATCTTCCCGCCGGCCTTCGCCCTCCGCACCGCCGAAGGCAAACGCGCCGGCGTCCAGATAGGCCTGCCCGAGTTCGGCGCGCTCCTGCCAGTCTCCGCGCGCCAGCTTTTCTTCCGGTCCCGCGCCATAGGTGCCCGGCGCGGAGCCGAAAATGCGCGCCGGAGCCTTGCCGGCCACGCGCGCAGCAGCGGCAAGCGGGTTTTCGCTCTCGTCTTCGTCGCGCGCGGCCACGGCGGCAACCGCTGTGTCGAGCAACGCGATCTGGGTCGGGAACATGTCGCGAAACAGGCCGGAGATGCGCCACGTCACGTCAATACGCGGACGGCCAAGGCTTGCCGGCGGCAGCACTTCAATGCCCGTCACGCGCCCCGTCGCCTGATCCCATTGCGGCCGGCACCCCATCAGCGCCAGCCCCTGTGCGATCTCCTCGCCGCCAGTGCGCAGGCTGGCGCTGCCCCACAGGTCGATCACCAGCGAGCGCGGCCAGTCGCCATGCTCCTGCAGATAGCCGCGCACGGCCTCATCCGCCGCCATCCTGCCCAGTGCGGTTGCGGTCGGCGTCGGCAGGGTGCGCGGATCGGCGGTGAAGATGTTGCGGCCGGTCGGCAACACATCGGTACGCCCCCGCGCCGGCGCGCCGGAGGGGCCGGGCGCAATGTGTCGGGCATCGAGTGCGGCCAGAAGCGCGCGCTTTTCGCTCTCCGCGCAGGCGCTGCGTTCAGGCCCTTCATCCATGCCGCTGCCCCGGCCATAGATGTGCAGCCCGTCCTTGATGGCGAAATCTTTCAGATCACAGAGCCAGGCATCGATCTGCATCAGCGCCGCATCCGTGTCGCCCGTGTCCTCAACGCCGGCATCACGGGTCAGACCGGTGCGCTCGGCGGTTTCCACGATCAGCTGCGCCAGCCGGTCGCGGCGGCGGCGGTCCAGCCCGTCGGCCTGCGCATATTCGTCCACCAGCCGTTCCAGTTCCTGCTGGTCCTGCGAAAGCCCTGCGCCCGCCAGTGGCGGCGTCAGATGCCCAAGCGTCACAGCGCCGATCCGGCGCTTGGCCTGCGCCGCTTCACCCGGATTGCTGACGATGAAGGGATAGACCACCGGCAGCGCACCAGCCACGATCTCCGGAAAGCAGGTTTCCGTCAGCGCCACGGTCTTGCCCGGCAGCCATTCCAGCGTACCATGCGCACCCACATGGATCAGCGCATGGGCATCGAGCCCCTCCCGCATCCAGTGGCCGAAGGCGACCAGCGCATGGCGCGGTGCAAGCGTCGGGTCATGATAGTCCACGCGTCGGTCTGCCGAGCGCCCGCGATCCGGCGCAAGCGCCACGGTGACATTGCCGAACCGCGCCGCGCGGAACGGAAAGACGCCATCTTCCGCATCGCCTTCCGCCGGTCCCCAGGTGGCGAACAGCGTTTCACGCGCTTCTTCGCGCAGCGCATCGAAAGCGCACCGGTATTCATCCAGCGAAAGCGCTTCCGACGGCTCTTCAAGCTGCTGCATCAGCGCCCTTGGGGTCTCCGGAACACCAGAAACCGCATAACCCGCTTCATCAAGGTCATGCAGCATGGCGAGCACGCTCGATGGCACGTCGAGCCCCACCGCATAGCCGGTGCGGCCGGGGGCGCTTGGATAGTCCGGGATGAGAACGACAATGCGGCGCTCAGCCTCCGGAGTGCCACCGAGCTTCAGAAAGGCGGCGATCCTCGCCGCAACCTGCCGGATGCGCGCGGGTTCGGGCCGGTTGCGCTGAACGCCGAAGGAAAGCCCTTCATCCAGCGCCGCCTCATCCTTGAAGGAAATCGCGCCGGCCATCAGCCGGCCATCGAGTTCCGGCAGCACCACATGCATGGCGAGGTCCGCAGGCGCGAGACCGCGCTGCCCTTCCTGCCACGCTTCGCGCCGCGTGGTGGCGGTGACCACCTGAAAAACCGGCACGCCAAAGCGGTCGAACAGCGTTTTTTCGCCGGGCTCCGCGCCGCTCGAAAAGGCCGTCGCGGTGATGAGCGCCTGCGGCTCCAACGCCTCCACGGCGTTGCGCACGAGATCGGCGGCAACCGGGTCACGCAGGCTGGAAACGAAAACGGGAACCGCACACAGCCCCTGTTCCTCAAGCGCCTCCACCAGCGCGTCGATGGGCGCAACATCGCTTGCCAGCAGCATGGAGCGATAAAAGAGGATCGGCACGACAGGCCTGTCGGCATTCGCACTGGCCGGGAAGAACGACGCTTCGACAATGCCATGGCCCGGCGCATAGAAACCGGCCTTGGCCACCGGTTCCGCCTCCGGCGCTTCGATGTCCCGCCCCGCAAGGCACGCAAGCTGCATGGTCAGCGCGCGCATATTGTCCGGTCCGCCTTCGCGGAAGCAGGCGAGCAGCGCCGCGCGCGCTTCCGGCGAAACGGTGGAGCGCTCGGCCAGGCGCGCGTCGTCCTGATGGCATTCGCCGGGAAGCAGCGCCAGCGCGATGCCCTTTTGCCGGGCCAGTGCGGAAAGCCGGTCGCAGCCATAGCGCCACCACTCATAGCCGCCCAGCACCCGCACCAGAATGACGCGGGCATGCGCTGCCGTGTTGTCGATCCACAGATCGACCGACATGGGGTGTCTCAGGTCGCGCAGTGCGGCAAGGCGCAGCGCGGGCAGGGCCTCGCGCTGCGCCTGCCATGCAGAGGCAATCCCCGCCAGATCGCTGTCGGTGAACGACAGCGCCACCATGTCCGCCGGCGACTGCTGCAGATCGACAGGCTCGATCAGATCGTCGAGTGAGGCACTGGTGGTGGCGAGGATGTGCATCGGATCAGGCCGAGAGAAGGCTTTCGATACGCGCGCGGTCGATGCCCTTGAGACCGATCACGACAAGCCGCGTCTCGGCGGCTTCGCCGGCCTTCCACGGGCGGTCGTAATGGTGCGACACGCGCGGACCGACTGCCTGCACCTGCAGGCGCATGGGCTTGCCCTTCACATGCGCAAAGCCCTTGAGGCGCAGAACCTCGCCGGTCTCCACCGCCGCATTGACACGCGCTTCCAGATCTTCGGGCCGCAGAACCGATGGCAGATCGACAACGAATGTATCGAAATCGTCGTGCTCATGGTCATGCGCATCGTCGTGATGCGTCTTGCGGTTCTCGATGTCGTCCTCGACGGCAAGCCCGAGACCCAGCAGCAGGGCAGGGTCCACCTTGCCATGCGCGCTCGGCACGATCTGCACATTGCGCGACAGATGCCCCGCAATCCGCGCGCGGGCGCGCCCGGCGGCTTCCTCATCCAGAAGATCGTTCTTCGACAGAACGATCAGGTCAGCGCAGGCCACCTGGTCGTCGAACACTTCTTCGATCGGATCATCATGGTCGAGCGAATCGTCGGCTGCGCGCTGTGCATCCAGCGCGTCCATGTCCGCAGCCACATGACCGTCGGCAAGCGCCGGCCCGTCCACCACGGCAATCACGCCATCGACCGTCACACGGTTCTTGATTGCCGGCCACTGAAAGGCCTGCACCAGCGGCTTTGGCAGCGCCAGACCGGACGTCTCGATCAGAATGTGATCGACCTTCGGCTCACGTGCGAGGATCTGGTCGAGCGCCGGCACGAAATCATCGGCAACCGTGCAGCAGATGCAGCCATTGGCCAGTTCGAGAACGTTTTCCTCGGGGCAATTGTCCAGCCCGCAGCTTTTCAGCACCTCGCCATCAATGCCGGCATCGCCGAACTCATTGACGATGATCGCCAGCCGCTTGCCATGCGCGCCTTCCAGAACATTGCGGATCAGCGTCGTCTTGCCGGCGCCGAGAAAGCCGGTCACGACGGTGCAGGGAACCCGGTCGAAACTCGTGGTCATGGGATATCCTTCAGGTGATGGAGTGTGGAGAACGATAAGACGCGGGTGAGGGGCGCACGGGCCTTTTGCGGCCGCGTACTGGCAGAGACACCATGAATGGTCGGGAGAAGGCGCGCAGCGGCGCTGTCAGCAGTCACAATGCACACTCCTTGCCCGGGACACCCGCCAGGCGGTCAGGATTTCATTCGCAGACGGCAGGTTTCCTGGCTCACGGGTCGATGCGCTTTCCAGCCTTCCCAGGGCAAACCCCAGTGGCGTGTCAGGTGCGCTCTCCGCTTACAGTTGCGGGGACAGCTGCGGCATTGGGCAAGGCCCGCACCGCATTCCCTCTAGGGTCAGTACCTATCAATATGACCGCAATGGCGTTCGATAGACCAAGAGATGCGAGGAAAAGCCCGCAGAGCGGGGCCTCTCCCCGGTCAAGGGGTTTGACGCGGCAGATCGCCGGTCTATCGAGCGTCCTTCGGATCGGCCTGTTTTGCACGGGCAACTTTGTCGCAAGACCTTGAAAGACATGAAGTCTTCCTACTGTCTTGCTTCGCGTATCCGCACAAATCAGGCCGACCATTGTGGTCATATTGATAGGTCCTGACCCTGGCCCTCTCCATTGCGGGAGAAGGACCGTCTGCTGCGCATTTACGGCTCGCCTGCCACGTCTGTCAATGTGGGCAACAAAGCGTTTGCGGGGCGTGGCGATTCTTGTATGCTCCGCCCGCTGTCGGTTCCGCTGAAGCGGACCCAGAGGGAACGTGGTGCGGCGCAATCGCGCCAAAACCACGGCTGCCCCCGCAACTGTAAGCGGAGAGCGTTTTCCTGATAGCCACTGAGGCATGACGCCTTGGGAAGGCTGGAAAACGCATCGACCCGTGAGCCAGGAAACCTGCCGACGGCCTGAAAGAAACACCGTAACCCTCGGGTGGAGGGGAAAGGACCGGACATGAACACGCGTTTCCTGCGCACTTTTTCCGCATTCGCTTTTGCATCGCTCTTCGCAACCAGCGCCCAGGCCCATCACGCCATGGACGGGCAGACGCCCACGACCCTTTACGAAGGGCTGGTTTCAGGGCTCGCCCATCCCGTGATCGGGCTTGATCATCTGGCCTTCATCGTCGCTGCCGGCCTGTTTGCCGCCGTCGCCGGCATGAGCCTTTTCGCGCCGCTTCTCTTTGTTGCCGGCTCGCTTGTCGGCGTCGGCCTGCACCTGATGCTGCTCGATCTTCCGGCAGCCGAAATCGTCATCGCGGCAAGCGTTCTTGCTGGCGGCTGGCTTCTGGCGCGCGGTCGGGCCGTGGAAAGCCACATGCTCGTCTTCGCTCTGTTCCTGGTGGTCGGCGTGTTCCATGGCTATGCCTTCGGCGAAGCCATTGTCGGCAGCGAACAGACGCCGCTCATCGCCTATCTCGCAGGCCTTGCCGCAATACAGAGCGCCATCGCGCTTGGCGTCTATTTTCTCGTCCGCTCGCGCGGCTGGGCGGTTGAGGCCATGCAGCCCCGGCTTGCTGGCGCCGCCATTGTCGGTGTCGGCGTAACCTTCCTTGCCGGACAGCTTGTCGGCTGAGCCGGCGGATCTGACGATGCGTTCACTTCATTTCGTTCTGGGCGGCGCGCGCTCCGGCAAGAGCCGCCATGCCGAAACGCTGATCGAAGCCGCACCCGCGCCCTGGCACTACATCGCCACGGCCCAGGCCTTCGATGACGAGATGCGCGAACGCATCGCCATTCACCGCGCGCGGCGCAAAGGGGCATTGGCGGGGCCGGGGGAAGTAGAGGGGGCGTGGCAGACGCACGACGCCCCGCTCGACCTGCCGGGGGTGCTTCAAACCCTGCCGGCCCGCGAAACGGTTCTGGTCGATTGCCTCACCCTGTGGCTCAGCAATCTCATGCTGAACGACCATGAGCTAAAACCTGCCGCCGAGCGACTGCTTGCAGCTCTTGCCGCAAGAGAGGGAACCACGGTTCTCGTTTCCAATGAAGTCGGCTTCGGCATCGTGCCCGAAACCCCGCTCGGACGCCGTTTCCGCGATGAGGCGGGGTTCCTGAACCAGAAAGTCGCCGCCGCTGCCGACAGCGTCACGCTGGTGGTTGCCGGCCTGCCTATGAAAGTGAAGTGACATGCGAGAGATCGACGCAAACGAAGCCGGGCGCCACAAGGCAAAGATGGCCAAGCGCAAGGCGGTCCAAGACGCCGAGGTGCGCGACAAGACGGTCGAGAAGGGTCTTCTGATCGTCAATACGGGGCCGGGCAAGGGAAAATCCACCGCCGCCTTCGGTCTTGCGCTGCGCATGCTCGGCCATGGCCGCCGCGTCGGTGTCGTGCAGTTCATCAAGGGCGCATGGCATTGCGGTGAGAAGGATGCCTTCGCCGCCTTTGGCGATCAGGTCTCCTGGCACACGATGGGCGAGGGCTTCACCTGGGAAACACAGGATCTCCAGCGCGACATCGCCGCCGCCGAGCGGGCGTGGGAAAAGGCCGAGGAACTGATGGCCGATCCGACGATCGGTCTTGTCGTTCTCGACGAGCTGAACATCGCACTGCGCTACGACTATCTCGATCTTGAACGCGTCGTGACCACGCTGACCAACCGGCGTGACGACCTTCATGTGGTCGTGACCGGCCGCAACGCCAAGCCAGCACTCACCGAGGCCGCCGATCTCGTCACCGAAATGGGGCAGGTAAAACACCACTTCGCCGCTGGTGTGAAAGCGCAGAAGGGCATCGAGTTTTAGATCGCCCTGCTTTGAGGTGGTGTGTGGTTCGACAAGCTCACCTTGAGGGAAGCGGTATCCTGCGAGCCTGTTCATCAGCATGGAGACGCAATTGCAGCGTCTCTCCCTACCTCATGGTGAGCTTGTCGAACCACGCACCACGTCGCTGCCACGGATCAAATCAGATGCCAGAGCCCGGCTGCAAGCGCCACAAGCCCGATCAAAAGCCCGTCTGCAATCCGATAGAGCGTGAGCGCCCGGCGGATGTCGCCGGCATTGGCCGCGCGGCGGCCGCCATCGCCCATCACCGCGTCATCCACCACCTCGCCGCCATAGCGGCGCGGGCCGGCAAGGGCGAGGCCCAGCGCACCCGCCATCGCCGCTTCCGGCCAGCCGGCATTGGGCGAGCGATGATGGCGCGCATCGCGGCGCACCGCACGCAACGCCGCTCCGGCCGAGGCATCACGCATGAAGAACGCGGCGGCAATGAAGAGAAACGCCGTCAGGCGCGAAGCGGGGAGGTTGATCAGATCGTCGAAACGCGCCGCCGCCCAGCCGAAATGAAGATGCCGCGCGGTCTTGTGGCCGATCATGGAATCGGCCGTATTCGCAGCCTTGTAGAGCGCGCCGCCCGCCAGTCCGCCAACCGCCAGCCAGAACACCGGCGCAACCACGCCGTCGGAGCAGTTTTCGGCAAGGCTCTCGATGGCCGCGCGCGAAACCCCGGCCTCGTCGAGGCTTTCGGGGTCCCGGCCAACGATCTGCGAAACCGCTTTTCGGCCTTCCGGAAGCCCGCCGGCGTCCAGCCCGTCCGCCACCGCTTTCACATGGCTTGCAAGGCTCCGCTGGGCGATCAGCGAACTGCCGGCGAGAGCGGCGACCAGCAGCCCGGCCCAGCCGGAAAGGGCCGTCTGGATCAACCAGCCGGCCAGACCTGCGAGCATCAGAATGCCGACCAGCGCAAGCGCGCCATTCAGGTGGCGCGCACCGGGCGAAAGGGTTTCGACATTGCATCGCGCGTCCGCCAGCGCGATAAGACGGCCAATCCAGGTGACGGGGTGACCGATCAGGCGAAAGAGCCGCTGCGGATAACCGATGGCGAGCTCGACCAGCATGGATGAAAGGGCGATCAGAATGGACATCAGGCCTCGACTGGCTGACCGGGCGGCGGAGAAGGTGACCGATCACGGCGGCAGTCTCGTTCGGGCTTCGGCGCAGTTTCCAGACGCGCCGACACCCTGGCTCGACCTGTCCACCGGCATCAACCCGCACCCCTATCCTTTTTCGCCGCTGCCTGCCAGCGCCGTCGAGCGCCTGCCCGAAGAAGCCGACATTGCCGCGCTGACCGCGCACGCGGCCCGGCATTACGGCGCGCCGTCTGCGGCAAACGTCATCGCCGCGCCCGGAACGCAGCTTCTTCTCCCGCTGGTCGCATCGCTTCTCGCACCCGGCCCGGCCCGCATTCTCGGCCCCACCTATGCCGAACACGCGCGCGCAGCCGCACTGGCCGGTCATGCGGTCGAAGAGGTGGAGAGCTTCGATGCGCTTCGTGGCGCGCGGCTCGCCGTGGTGGTCAATCCAAACAATCCCGACGGGCGGCTGATCGGTCGAAGCGACCTTCTCGATCTCGCCACAAGCATGCGCGCTGATGGCGGCGTTCTGGTGGTCGATGAGGCTTTCATGGATGTCGGCCCGCAGGCCGAAAGCCTCGCCGACGATCTGGATGCCGGCAACATCCTCGTGCTGCGCTCGTTCGGAAAGTTCTTCGGTCTCGCAGGCCTGCGCCTGGGGTTCGCGCTCACCTCCACTGAACGCGCCCAAAAACTCTCAGGCTGGCTCGGTCCGTGGGCTGTTGCAGGGCCGGCGCTCCACGCCGGGCTCGAGGCGCTTGCAGACCATGGCTGGCAAAGCGCCATGCGCCAGAGGCTCGAAACAGAGCGCTTACGTCTCGACGCGCTCTTTCACGAAAAGGGTCTGACCATCGCCGGCGGAACGGATCTCTTCCGCTTCCTGCGCCATCCGCGCGCGGCGGATCTTTTCGATCATCTTGGCCGCAGCGGCATTCTCGTCCGGCGCTTCGCCGGACGGCCGGATTGCCTGCGCATCGGCCTGCCGGGCGATGATGAGGCTTTCGAGCGCGTGCGCGCCGCGCTTCAAAGCCGGGACGGGGGAGGGGCATAATGCTTTATGTCTGCCCCGGCGCGCATCTACAGCGCATGCTCAAGGCCACCGGCGCACAGCACATGATTTCGCTCACCTCGAACGGCGAGCCCCCGGCTCTGGATGATGCCAGCGCCGTGCCGAACCGCCTGCATCTCGCCATGCACGACATCGCGGATCTGCGTCCCGGCCTCATCGCCCCGGAGCTCGATCATGTCGAACGTCTGCTCGATTTCGCACAGGACTGGGACTGGCGCTCGCCAATGGTCGTGCATTGCTATGCGGGCATCAGCCGCTCCACCGCCGCCGCCTATGTCATCGCCAACGCCTTCGCCCGCGAGATGGACGAATTCGCCCTTGCGCAGATGCTGCGCGAGCGCGCGCCGAGCGCCACGCCCAATCGGCGCATCGTCGCGCTGGGCGACCGGCTCCTTGAGCGCGAAGGCCGGATGATCCGCGCGATCCACCAGATCGGCCGTGGCGCAGAAGCTTTTGCGGGCGAGCCGTTTCACTACCCCGCCCGCTGAATGTGAAACAGGCCCCGTAGATCGCCGCGCGTCCATCCAAGGGGCCTGTCCGTGTCACAGCGGCTTATTCCGCCGGTGTCGTGCTCGGTATGGCGGGTGTCTCCCAGCCATGGTCGCTCAGATCAGCGATGGTCTCACCGCTATCGTGCCAGCCCTGTATCTCCGCCTCGCTCGCCCGTGGCGAGAAAAGCCCCGTATAGGCATAGACGAGCCCGATCACCGGTGAGAGCCAGCAGGCAAAGGCGAGCGGAATGTAGAGCAGGTTCTCCAGATGCCCGTCCGAGACGCCGAGCGCCAGCGCGCTGATGACGAATGCGCCGCCAGCATTCCACGGAACCAGCGGCGAAATCAGCGTACCGCCTTCCTCGATCGCCCGCGACAGGTTGAGCGTGGAATAGCCCATGCCACGATAGACCGGCGCATACATGCGGCCGGGCAGCGCGATGGAAAGATAGGGATCGCCCGCCACCAGATTGGTCGCCATGGAGGTGCCGACGGCGGCCGTCTGGATGCCGGCGAAGCTCTTTACCTTCATCATGATGGCGCGGATGATCGTCTCCAGGCAGCCGGTCTTCTCCAGAGCCCCGCCAAAGCCCAGCGCGATCAGCACCAGTGAGATCGTCCACATCATCGACTGGATGCCGCCGCGATTGAGCAGCGAGTCGATTTCGCTCACACCCGTGTCGATCTTGTAGCCGCTATTGGCATAGGTGAAGACATCATGCAGCCCAACGCCCTGCACGAGCATCGCCGTCAGGCCGCCAGCCAGAACGCCTGCAAAAAGAGACGGGATCGGCGGCATGCGCTTCACGGCCAGCGCGATCACCAGAATGGCCGGCAGAAGCAGCCAGGGCGAAATCACGAAATTGTCCTGCAGCGACGAGGTGATCGCGGTGATCTTGTCAAAGGATGCACCACCGGACTCGATCAGCGCATAGCCGGCGAAAAGGTAGATACCAAGCGCAATCAGCATGGAGGGAATGGTGGTCGGCATCATGTTCTTGATGTGCGAGAACACGTCGACACCCGTCACCGCCGGGGCAAGGTTCGTCGTGTCGGAGAGCGGCGAAACCTTGTCGCCGAAGAACGCGCCGGAAACCACCGCGCCTGCCGTCCAGTAGACGGGTATGCCGAACCCCGCGCCAATGCCCATCAGCGCCAGGCCGACCGTGCCGACCGTACCCCACGAGGTTCCCAGCGACAGCGAAACGACCGCGCACAAAAGCATGGCGGCGGCGAGGAATATCTGCGGAGACAGGATGGTGAGACCGTAATAGATCAGCGTCGGCACCGTGCCACTCGCGATCCACACGCCGATGATCATGCCAACCGTGATCAGAACCGAAACGGAAGGCAGCGACACGTGGATGACGTGGAACACGCCCTTTTCGATGTCTTCCCAGTCAAACCCCAGCTTGACGCCGACAAGGCCGGTAATCGCCAGCCCTATGGCCAATGGCACATGCGGGGTAAAATCGTCGAAGTAGAATAGCTGTACGCCAAGCACGATGAGCGTGAGCAGCACCGGCGTCAGAGCAAGCGGTAAGCTTGGCAATGCCTTTTGCGAGGACGACATGTCTCTCTCCCATTATCGTTCGAAGAAAGGCGCGTTTTCCCCGCGCTCTTGTTCACTTGACGATAACAGGAGCAAAAACTCGTTTGGTCTTAATTTGCCGATTTCAAGGTCGATCAGACCAAATTTTCCAAAATCCTTGGATCAGTTCAGACTTAAAGCATATCTCTAACAGAGCTGTTATGGGGTCATCCTGTGAGCTCAGACCTCCTGCGAAGTCCGGGTTTCTGAAAGAATTTCCGCCGCGATCCGGAAGGATTTGAGGCGCGCCTCATGGTCGTGGATCTGGCCGGTGATGATGATTTCATCCGGCCTGTAGCGGGTGATGAAACCATGCAGCGCATCGCGCACCGTATCAGGACTGCCCGCCGCCGTGCAGGCCAGCGCCTGCGCCACACCTGCCGCGATTGCCGGGTCGAACGTTGCTTCCACATTCTCCATCGGCCGGGGCAGGGGGCCTGGCCGCCCGAGGCGCAGATTGGCAAAAGCCTGCTGCATTGTGGACTTCAGGAACATGCCTTCCGCGTCCGTATCGGCTGCAAAAACGTTCAGCGCCATCATGAAATACGGCTTCTCCAGATGCTCCGAAGGACGGAAGGTCTGGCGATAGATCTCGCTCGCCTGTTCCAGCGCCGCGGGTGCAAAATGCGAGGCGAAGGCGTAGGGCAGGCCCAGATGCGCCGCAAGCTGCGCGCCATAAAGGCTTGAACCGAGAATCCAGATCGGCACATGCGTGCCCGCGCCGGGAATGGCGCGCACTTGCTGGCCGGGCTGCCCGTCGCCGAGATAGGCCATCAGTTCCATCACATCGCGCGGAAAGCCGTCGCCATCTTCCAGCCCGCGCCGCAGCGCACGCGCCGTCGCCATGTCGGTGCCGGGCGCGCGACCAAGACCGAGGTCGATGCGGTCGGGATAAAGCGTCGCGAGCGTGCCGAACTGTTCTGCGATGACCAACGGCGCATGGTTTGGCAGCATCACGCCGCCCGCACCAACGCGGATGGACTGTGTCGCCGCAGCCACCTGGCCGATAAGCACTGCGGTGGCCGCACTGGCAATGCCGCTCATATTGTGGTGTTCGGCCAGCCAGAAACGGCGATAACCCCAGCTCTCGGTGTGGCGCGCCAGATCAAGCGTATTGCGCAGGGCGTCTCCAACACTCGAACCGTCGGGAACGGGAGCCAGATCGAGAACGGAAAACGGAACCATGGGGAAACTCCGGAGGGGCAGGACACTCCCCGGCATATGGGTGCCGTTCAACGCCGATCCAAGGGTGGCGCGTTGAATGCCACAGCCTAATCGCCGCCGATGGCGCCCTCTTTTGCCAGCGCCTCAATCTCGTCCGCAGAGAAACCACTCGTTTCCAAAACCGCCCTGGTGTCTTCCCCCAGTGCGGGGGCGGGGTGGCGTAATCGGCATGGCGTTCCACTCAGCTTCACCGGGAAACCCAGCATCCGGATCGGCCCATGGTTCGGCTGGTCCACCTCGATAACCATTTCCTGCGCGCGCGTCTGCGGGTCATTCAGCGCCTCGGCCAGGTTCTGCACCTTGCCGCAGGGCACACCGGCGGCATTCAGGCGCGCGATCCAGGCCTCCTGTGTGTCGCCGCCGACCGCGCCGTTGATCATCTCGTTCAGCTCGGCGCGTCGGCCGAAACGCTTTTCATTCGTGTCATAGCGCGCGTCCTCAAGCAGATGGCCAAGCCCCAGCACATCGAGAAAGCGCTTCAGGATCACATCATTCGATGGAGCCACCGCAATTTCGCCATCGCTCGCCCGGAACAGCCCGTAAGGGGCGACCAGCGGGTGGTCGTTGCCGGTACGGGCGGGCAGTTCCCCGGTGATGAAATATTCGGACGCCAGATAGGCCATCATGCTGATTGCGCCATTCATCATGGCGGTTTCCACATGCTGTCCCGCGCCATTAAGATCGCGGGCGCGCAGCGCGTTGACGATGCCGAAAGCGCAGTAGAGCCCGGCCACAAGATCGGTGATCGGCTGCGCAACCCGCATGGGTTCCCCGCCTTCCGCACCATTCACGCCCATTAGCCCGCTCATCGCCTGTGCGATGAAGTCGAAAGCCGGGCGCTCCACATAGGGGCCGGTCGAGCCGTAGCCGTTCACATTGGCGGTCACCAGCTTCGGGTTCAGCGCGTTCAGGCGCTCTTCGCCAAAGCCCATCTTGGCCATCACGCCGGGGCGAAAATTGTCGACCAGCACATCCGCGCTGGCGATCAGGCGTTCCAGCACCTGCCGGCCGCTATCGCTGTAAAGATCGATGACGACCGACTTCTTGTTGCGGTTGAAGCTCGCATAATAGGCGGAAAACCCATCCCGCAGCGTGCCCTGTTCGCGGATAGGGTCGCCCTTGGCGGGCTCCACCTTGATGATTTCCGCGCCCATGTCGCCCAGCATCATGGTGCAGAAGGGGCCGGAGAGAACGCGGGTCAGGTCGATGACGCGGATACCGTCTAGAGGCGCTTTCATGTCGGTCATCCCGTCAGCCATTGGCCGTCGCAACACTGTCCATGCCGTAGGTTTGAAGCCGTGGCCCCGCCTTCATAACCTGGCCGGGCAGGGTGCGCCCGATCACCGCTTCCGCCTCCCGCGAAACCCTGATCAGCCTGTCGAGATCGACGCCGCTTTCCACGCCGCATTCATCCAGCATGTAAACCAGATCTTCGGTGCAGATATTGCCCGTCGCATTCGGCGCGTAGGGGCAGCCGCCGAGCCCGCCAATGCTTGCCTCATAGCGGGTCACGCCTTCCAGAAGCCCGGCATAGACGCAGGCCAGCCCCACACCGCGCGTGTTGTGAAAATGCAGCGCGATGTCGGCTTCCGGCACCGCCTCGCCAAGCGCGCGGCAGCGCTCCTGCACCAGCGGCGGCGTGGCCATGCCGGTGGTGTCGCCCAGCGAAAGCGTGGTGATGCCCATGTCCCGATAGGCCCGTGCAATGTCCACGATGGCGCTCACCGGCAGATTGCCCTCAAACGGGCAGCCGAAAGACGTCGCAATCGCGCCGAAGACGGGAATGTTCGCTTCTCCGGCAATCCGCACGATGTCCGCAAATCCTTCCAGAGACTGGGCGCGGGTGCGGTTCACATTCTTCAGATTGTGGCTCTCCGACGCCGACATGAAAACGACCATCGCGTCGATGCCGGCCTCGGCTGCACGAACCGCGCCCTTTGCGTTGGGCACCAGCGCAGTCAGCACCGCCCCCTTCGAGCGGTCGATCCCGGCCAGAACGTCTGCTGCATCGCGCAGTTGCGGCACCGCGCGCGGCGAGACGAAGGAGGTCACCTCCAGATGACGGATGCCGGCATTGATCAACCCGTTGACGAGGGCGATTTTCCTGTCCGTCGGCACGAATTCCGGTTCCGATTGCAATCCGTCGCGCGGCCCCACCTCGATGACGCTGACGGTCTCGGGGAAGCCCTTCACATGGTGGCCGGTTGCTGCTGTCACGATTTTTCCTCCCACCTGATTGCATCGGTAGACCGGATTGGTATACCGTCTCGCAAAGTCCGGTCAATGGCCCTTCAGAAAATGGCGACCGGAAGAACAATGGCGCGGCCCACGCACTCGGCTGCGCATCCGGGAGGAAGACAGACGACCCATGGGTGAGGCCGCGCGCGACATGTCCGAACAGCCGCTTGGCGAGCGTGTCCTGTCGCGCATTCGCGGCGATGTTCTGTCGCTCAAGCTCGCGCCGGGCGAGGTCGTCTCGGAGCGTTCGCTGGAGGCAGCCTATGGCGTGTCGCGCACGCCCATCCGGCAGGCGCTGGCGGAACTGATCCGCGAAGGGCTCGTGGTCAAGGCAGAGCGCGGCTACGCCATCGCGCCGTTCGATCTCCAGCAGCTCGAAGAGATCTTCGAATACCGCGAGATTGTCGAGGATGCGGCGATCCGCCTTGCCTGTGAACGCGCCAGGCCCGAAGAGCTGGACGTCATTCTGCGCACGGTGGATGAGGGCTTAAGCGATTTCACGCCGGACGACTGGTTCGAGGCCGGGCTCGACGTTCACGTGCAGCTTGCGGCCCTTTCGGGAAACCGCTTTTTGCGCGACGCGGTGCAGGATGCGGTCAACCGCACGATCCGCGCCCGCTGGCTGGTTGCCAGCTCGCCGGAGGCGCGCGCGATTGCCCATCGCGAACACAATGAAATCATAGCGCTTGTAAGGCAGCGGAAGACTGAGGAGGCCGCCGCCGCCATTCGCAGGCATGCGCAGGATGTGCGTGGGCAGATCCTGCAGGCGCTGGAGGATTCGCGTCGCCTTTTTGGCGCGCGCGGGTTCGTGGAAGGAGGCTGAGGCCGGTCAGGGAAACCGGCTTCGGGATCTCGCATCTCGGTTTCAACAAGGGAGGACTTGATGAGGAAATTATCGAAGCTCTTTGGAGCGGCCGTCGTTTGGACGTCGCTCTCCGTTGCCGGCGCGACGGCAGCCGAATGCATTGCGCCCGCCGACCCCGGCGGCGGCTGGGACTTCACCTGCCGCACCATCGGCAAGATGCTCTTTGACCAGAAACGCGTGGACGCCCCGGTGCAGGTCACCAACATGCCGGGCGGCGTGGGCGCAGTTGCCTATGCCAAGGTCATGTCCTCGCGCGCCGATGACGCGGATCTGATGGTCGCCACCTCCACGGTGGGCGTCACGCAGATCGCGCAGGGCAAATATCCGGCAGACACATCCGTGATGCGCTGGGTTGCCATGCTCGGCACCGATGTCGGCGTCATTCTCGTGCCAAAGGACTCCGAATTCAAGACGCTCGATGATCTGGTTGCGGCGCTCAAGAAAGACCCGAGCGCGCTTGCCGTCGCCGGTTCGTCCGGTGCGGGCGGCTGGGACCACATCCGCCTTCTCATGTTGGCGCAGGCCGCAGGCCTTTCCGGCGATGACTACAAGCAGATCCGCTGGGTGCAGTTCGACGGCGGCAGCCCGGCCGTCACGCAGATGATCGGCGGTCAGGTGCAGGCGGTCTCCACCGATCTCGGCGAGATCGCAGGTTTTGTGGAATCGGGCGATGTGCGCATTCTCGCAGCCCTTTCCGACGACCGCATTCCTGCCTTCCCCGACGCCCCGACCGCCAAGGAGCAGGGCCTCGACGTGACCGGCTACAACTGGCGCGGTTTCTACACGGGCGGCGAGGTGTCCGACGAAGGCTACAGCGCCTGGGTCGACCGTCTGCAGAACCTCTATGACACCGATGACTGGAAAGAGACGGCGCAGGCCAACGGCCTTGTTCCGGTCTGGCGCGGCGGCGACGAATTCGAAGCCTATGTGAAGGATCAGTCCGAGCAGATGCGCAAGATTTCCCAGGAGATCGGAGTCATCAAGTGACAGACAGGATCGTCGGCCTTTTTCTTCTGGCCATTTCGATCTGGTACGGCGTGACCGCGGGAGACTATGAGGCGAGCTTCGGCGACCCTCTTGGCCCCGCGGCCTTCCCCGTCATGCTGTCCGTGCCTGCGGCCATTCTCAGCCTGGTCATGATCATCCGGCCCGATGAGGAACCGGCCTGGGTCACGGGCAAGCCGCTGTTGCTGCAGGTGGCGGCGGTCTCGCTGCTGCTTGCCTATGCGGGCTTTCTGGAAGTGCTCGGTTTTCCGCTTGCCACCTTCATCGCCGTCGCGCTTTTCGGGCGCATTCTGCGCAGTTCCTGGCCGAAATCCATCGCTTCGGCGGCAATCATGAGCGCGTTCCTGTTCCTCACCTTCGACAAGCTGCTCGGCCTGCCGCTGCCGCTTCTCCCAGAATTCGTGAGCTGATTTCATGGATATGCTCTCCGCCCTTGCGCAAGGCTTTGCGGTCGCCATCACGCCGACCAATCTGGCTCTGGCGCTGTTCGGCTGCTTTGCGGGAACGCTGATCGGCGCGCTGCCGGGCCTTGGTCCGGTAAACGGCGTTGCCATTCTCATCCCGCTCGCCTTCTCGCTCGGGCTGGAGCCCACCTCGGCGCTCATCATGCTGTCATGCATCTATTATGGCTGCATGTATGGCGGGCGCATTTCGTCGATCATGCTCAACATCCCCGGCGATGAACCGGCGATCATGACAACGCTCGACGGCTACCCCATGGCGCGCGCCGGCAAGGCGTCGGAAGCGCTCGCCATCTCCGCCGTCGCCTCCTTCATCGGCGCGACCTTCGCCACCATCGGCCTCACCCTGTTTGCGCCGCTTCTGGCCAAGGCCGCCATCTATTTCGGCCCCGCCGATTATTTCGCACTCTATGTCATGGCGTTCGCCACCATTGGCGGCATCACCTCGGTCAATCCGTTCAAAACGCTGCTCGCGGCCTTCATCGGCCTGATGATCGCCACGGTCGGCCTCGACCCGGCCACGGGCACCGCGCGCTACACCGCCGGTTCGTTCCATCTCTATGACGGTTTCGACCCCATCGTCGCCATTGTCGGCCTGTTCGCCATCTCCGAAGTGCTGGTCTATCTGGAGCGGGTGCATCAGGGCGAAACCAAAATGGTCCCGCTTGGCCGTGCGCTGCCGCGCTTCAAGGACATGATGTCCGGCGGCTGGGCCAATCTGCGCGGCTCGGTCATCGGCTTTGTCTGCGGCATCCTGCCGGGCGCCGGCGCATCACTCGGCGCGTTCATGTCTTACATCGCCGAACAGCGCTGGAGCGCCAAGGACGGCAAATTCGGGCAGGGCGATCCGCGCGGCATCGCTGCGCCCGAGGCCGGCAACAACGCCGCGTCCGGCGGCGCGCTCATCCCCATGCTCACGCTCGGCGTGCCCGGCAGCGGCACCACCGCCGTCATGCTGGCGTTGCTCATCTCGCTCAACATCCAGCCCGGCCCGCTGCTCTTCGACCGGCAGCCGGAACTGGTCTGGGGCCTCATCGCCGCGCTCTACCTGGCCAATGTCGCGCTGCTCATCATGAACATCCCGATGATCGGCCTGTTCACACGCATGCTTTCCATGCCGCAATGGGTGCTGATGCCCTTCGTCGTGATGGTCAGCTTCCTGGGCGTCTACTCGATCAGCCATTCCACCTTCGACCTGTTCGTCATGGTCGGGTTCGGCGTGATCGGCTACATCCTGCGCATGCTGGGCATTTCGCTGGTGCCGGTCATTCTGGGGCTGCTTCTGGGTGCGGACATGGAAAACAATCTGCGCCGCGCACTCTCCATCTCGAATGGCGACTTCCAGATTCTGGTCTCAAGCCCCATCGCGCTGACACTCTACGCCATCACCGCAACCATGCTGGGCCTCGCCTTCCTGCTCGCCTTCCGCGCCCGCAGGCGAAACCGCGCTGCGGCGGGCTGAACCAGCTCCAGCCCACCTCCACACTTCGTCATCCTCGGGCCCGACCCGAGGATCCACGCCAGAACCGCAATCATTTTCACAGACGACGGCATGGATACCCGGCTCAAGGCCGGGCATGACGAAAACCGGAGAGCAAAGCGGGACGCCCAACCCTCAGCGTGAACGGGGACATCCTCCGCATGCCGGGCCTCACCGTCCTACGCGTTTTCCCCGCGCACTTTCCGCGCGCAGAGGCAAAACAGCGCTACCGCGAGCCGAACACCCCCAGCCCACCTCCACACTTCGTCATCCTCGGGCCTGACCCGAGGATCCATGCCAGAACCGCGATCATTTGCACCGACAACGGCATGGATACCCGGCTCAAGGCCGGGCATGACGAAAACCGGGAAGAAAGGCGGAACGCCAACCTCAGCGTGAACGGGGACATCCTCCGCATGCCGGGCCTCACCGTCCTACGCGTTTTCCACGCCACTTTCCGCGCGCAGAGGCAAAACAGCGCTACCGCGAGCCGAACACCCCCAGCCCACCTCCACACTTCGTCATCCTCGGGCCTGACCCGAGGATCCATGCCAGAACCGCGATCATTTGCACCGACAACGGCATGGATACCCGGCTCAAGGCCGGGCATGACGAAAACCGGGAAGAAAGGCGGAACGCCAACCTCAGCGTGAACGGGGACATCCTCCGCATGCCGGGCCTCACCGTCCTACGCGTTTTCCACGCCACTTTCCGCGCGCAGAGGCAAAACAGCGCTACCGCGAGCCGAACACCCCCAGCCCACCTCCACACTTCGTCATCCTCGGGCCTGACCCGAGGATCCATGCCAGAACCGCGATCATTTGCACCGACAACGGCATGGATACCCGGCTCAAGGCCGGGCATGACGAAAACCGGGAAGAAAGGCGGAACGCCAACCTCAGCGTGAACGGGGACATCCTCCGCATGCCGGGCCTCACCGTCCTACGCGTTTTCCACGCCACTTTCCGCGCGCAGAGGCAAAACAGCGCTACCGCGAGCCGAACACCCCCAGCCCACCTCCACACTTCGTCATCCTCGGGCCTGACCCGAGGATCCATGCCAGAACCGCAATCATTTGCGCCGACGACGGCATGGATACCCGGCTCAAGGCCGGGCATGACGAAAACCGGAGAACGGGATCAAAACACCCGAGCGCCCTTCACGACACACTGTTGACAGGTGTCACCCGAAGACGACCGTCTTGTGCCCGTTCATCATCACCCGGTTTTCCAGGTGCAGCTTCACGGCGCGGGCCNACGGGATCAAAACACCCGAGCGCCCTTCACGACACACTGTTGACAGGTGTCACCCGAAGACGACCGTCTTGTGCCCGTTCATCATCACCCGGTTTTCCAGGTGCAGCTTCACGGCGCGGGCCAGAACCCGGCTTTCGATGTCGCGGCCGGTGGCAACGAAATCCTCTGCCGTCATGGCATGCGTCACACGCTCGGTTTCCTGCTCGATGATCGGCCCCTCATCGAGATCCGGCGTCACATAATGCGCCGTCGCGCCGATCAGCTTCACGCCGCGCTCATGCGCCTGATGATAGGGCTTCGCGCCCTTGAAGCTCGGCAGAAACGAATGGTGAATGTTGATCACTTTGCCGTAGAGACGGTTCGAGAGCTCGTTCGAAAGCACCTGCATATAGCGCGCGAGGATGACGAGATCCGCGCCCGTCTCCTTGAACAGCTCAAGCAGCTTTGCTTCCTGCTCCTGCTTGTTCTCCTTGTTCACCTTCCAGCAGTGATAGGGGATGCCCTCCATCTCCGCCGTGCGGCGTGAATCCTCATGGTTCGAAACGATGGCCACCACCTCGGCGTCCAGCCAGCCGACACGGATCTGGTAGAGCAGGTGCAGCAGCGCGTGGTCGAACTTCGACACCATGATGATGATCTTCGGCCGCCGCGTCGTGTCGCTCATCGCGGTCTTCATGTCGAAGCGCGCAATGGCCGGCTCCAGCGCGCGCATCAGCCCGTCGCGTTCCACGCCCTCGGGCGCGGTCGCGGCAATGCGCATGAAGAAGCGGTTGCTCTGGCGATCCCAGAACTGGTTGGATTCAGCGATGTTCGCACCCAGACCGGCGAGTTCCGTCGTCACTGCCGCCACGATGCCGGGGCGATCTTCGCAGGTAAGATTGATGTGAAACGTCTTCTCGGTCATGGCTTTGCCTGAACTTGTGATCTGAAAGGAAAAGCGCCCGCAGGCGCGGGGCGTTTTATACGCCATCGAACGAGGATTGAAATGGTTTTAGTGTCTCACCAAGGCTGACGCTGAGTGACAGCCGGGCGCAGCCTGCCTCAGGCAGCCAGCCAGCGTTCGGAAAGATGGGTTTTGGCCGTCCGCACGCTTGCCTCAAGTGCATCGCCCCGGGCGAGGCCAGCCGCGACGGCGCTCGCCAGCATGCAGCCGGTGCCGCGCATTGCGCCGGGCAGGCGCGGTCCGTCAAAATGAAGCGGTGGCCCGTCCGCCCGAAAGAGCGTGTCAACCGCGCGAACACCACGCGCATGTCCACCCTTCACCAGCAGCGCGCGCACGCCCCCGGCAAGCATCCGGCCTGCCTGGGCATGCCGGTCAGCCTCGCATTCCGCTTCTTCCTCTCGCGTCAAAAGCGCCAGTTCCGGCAGGTTGGGCGTCACAAGGCTGCAAAGCGGCATCAGCTTTTCGCGCATGGTTTCAATCGCGTCTTCGGCAAGCAGCGCCCGCCCGGAAGACGAAGCGATCACCGGATCGAGCACCACCGGAATGTCGGCATTTGCGCGCAGAATGGCCGCGACGCGCTCCACCGTCTCACCGGCTCCCAGCATGCCGATCTTGATCGCCGTCACCCGGTTTGCCGAAAGGGCGGCAAGCATCTGCGCTTCCACCATCTCAGGGGCGCAGAGGTCGACGCGGCTCACCGCCTCATGCGTCTGCACGGTCACTGCCGTCACGGCAAGGCATGTCTTCACGCCGAACGCGGAAATCGTCTCGATGTCGCGCGCAATACCGGCCCCGCCGGAGGAATCCGAGCCGGCGACCACCAGCACATGCGCCGCACTCATCGCCATTTCTCCGTCGCCGCCAGCCATTCGCGGGTGCGCGCTTCCGGATCGGGGTTCAAAGTGATGTCCGTGACCACGGCGGCGCTGTCCGCACCGGCTCCAAACACGCCGGGCAACCGCTCCGGGTTCAGCCCGCCAATCGCCACCAGCGGCACATCGCCGACACGCTTTCGCCAGTCGGCCAGCCGGTCGAGCCCCTGTGGCGCCCATTTCATCTTCTTCAGGATCGTCGGATAGACCGGACCGAGCGCCACATATTCCGGTTTTTCGGCGAGCGCCGTGCGCAGTTCCGCTCCATCATGGGTGCTGATGCCAAGCTTCATCCCCGCCGCGCGGATCGCGCCAAGATCGGCTTCCGTCAGATCTTCCTGTCCCAGATGGATGAAGTCGCAGCCCGTCTCGATGGCAAGCCGCCAGTGGTCGTTGACGATCAGCTGGCAGTCGTGACCGGCGCAGATGCGCTTTGCCTCGGCGATCTCGGCCTTGAGGTTTTGCTCATCCATCTCCTTGATGCGCAACTGCACCAGCTTCACGCCCAGAGGCGCAAGCCGGGCAATCCACGCCGCGCTGTCAACGATGAGATAAAAGGGATCAAGCTTCATTCGAAAACGGCCTTGCCAATAATCGGGGTTGAGGGAACGGCCATGTCGCGCGGCTCCAGCGGCCCGGCGCGAAAAGCCACGTGGCCGGCCTCGACCGCCCCGGCAAAGGCTGCCGCCATTGCCACCGGATCACCGGCCTTTGCAACGGCCGTGTTCAGAAGAACCGCGTCGAAACCAAGCTCCATCACCATGCCCGCATGCGAGGGGCGTCCAAGCCCCGCATCCACGATCAGCGGAATGTCGGGGAAATGCGCCCGGATCGCCCGCAATCCGTCCACGTTCACAGGCCCGCGCGCCGAGCCGATGGGCGCGCACCAGGGCATCAGAACCTCGCATCCCGCCTCAAGAAGCCGTTCGGCCACCACCAGATCGTCGGTCGTGTAGGGAAACACCCTGAAACCCTCGGCACTCAGGATGCGCGCGGCTTCCACGAGGCCAAACACGTCCGGCTGAAGCGTGTCATGGTGGCCGATCACTTCGAGCTTGATCCAGTCCGTGCCGAAAAGCTCGCGCGCCATCTGCGCCGTGGTCACCGCTTCCTTCACCGAGTGGCAGCCCGCCGTGTTTGGCAGAACCCGCACCCCAAGCTCGCGGACCAGCTCCCAGAACTGCCCGCCCGTACTGTTTCCGGCCGTCTCGCGTCGCAGCGACACGGTCACGATATCGCAGGCAGAAGCCTGCACCGCCTCGGCCATGATGGCGGGGGAGGGGTATTGCGCAGTGCCCAGCAGAAGCCGCGATGTCAGTGTTTCGCCGTAGAGCGTCAGCATGTCAGCCTCCCTGCATGGGCGAGAGGATTTCGATCCGGTCGCCTTCATCGAGTGTGCAGAGAACGCGCTCTCCCGCCGGCACCAGTTCGCCATTGCGCGCCGTGGCGAGAAAGTCGGGCGCATAGTCGAGTTCGTCGAGAAGGGCGGCAAGCGTCGTTGCCGTCACGCGCTGCTCCTCGCCATTAACCGTGAGCTTCATTCAGAGCCTCCACGCGTTCTTTCAGGATCAGGGCCGCCGCCTCCTGCGCCATTGCGGGCGAGAGCAGAAAGCCATGGCGATAAAAGCCGTTCACGCTGATCCCCTCCCGGGTCTGCTTCACCCGCGGCAGATTGTCGGCATAGGCCGGGCGCACGCCGGCGCCCGTCTCCACGATCTTCGCTTCCGCAAAGGCCGGGTGCAGGCTGTAGGCCGCGTTCAGGAGTTCCATTGTCGAGCGGGCGCTGATCGGCCCGTCATCATCGCTTTCGATCATCGTCGCGCCGACCATGAAGTAATGCCCCTCGCGCGGCACGATATAGACCGGAATGCGCGGATGAAGCAGACGCACCGGGCGTGAAAGGCTGATCTCTTTCGTGCGCAGCAGAAGCATTTCGCCACGTACCCCGCGCAGCCCGTCGTCAGCGGCCGCCATGCCGGTGCAATCGGCAATCCTGTCCGCCTCAACCGGCGTATCATTACCGTAAGCGAAGCGTACACCTGCCGCTTTCAACCTGGCGATCAGCGCCGTCATCGCCCGGCGCGGGTCGAGATGCGCTTCGTCCCGGAAGAAGAGCCCACGCCGAAACCGTCCGGCGAGATCGGGCTCCAGTGCGGCCACGGCGTCGCCATCCAGCCACGCATGGCCGTCCGTTCGGGTGGCGAAGCGGTTGAGTTCCGCTGCATCGCGCGCAGGCGCGACCACCAGCGTTCCATTGCGCAACACATGGCCGGGCAGCGCCGTGTCCCACCAGTCCGCAGCAAGGCGTCCCAGTGTCAGAACCGGCTCCTCCGCGCTCTCGCGCTCGCACCAGGGCGCAAGCATCCCGCCGGCAAGCCATGAGGCGCTGCCCGCCGATCCGGTGCGAACGTCGCAGACAGTCACCTGCGCGCCCGCCCGGACAAGCTCATGGGCCAGCGTGAGGCCGGCAATGCCGGCCCCGCGAATGAGGACATGCATGGGTCAGTCCCCGTTCTCCGCCGCCACCTGGTCGAGCGGCATGTAGAGATCGCCGCCCTCGCGGAACTTCTCCGCCATCTTCGCCATCCCCTCCTTCTGCGCCTCGGCGCGGATATCGTGGGAAATGCGCATGGAGCAGAATTTCGGGCCGCACATGGAGCAGAAATGCGCCACCTTGTGCGCTTCCTTCGGCAGGGTCTGATCATGGAAATTACGCGCCGTTTCCGGGTCCAGCGAGAGGTTGAACTGATCCTCCCAGCGGAACTCGAAGCGCGCCCGCGAAAGCGCATCATCGCGGATCTTCGCCGCCGGATGCCCCTTGGCGAGGTCCGCCGCATGCGCCGCGATCTTGTAGGTGATGACGCCTGTCTTCACGTCATCGCGGTCAGGCAGGCCCAGATGCTCTTTCGGCGTGACGTAGCAGAGCATGGCCGTGCCATACCAGCCGATCATCGCCGCGCCGATGCCGCTCGTGATGTGGTCATAGCCCGGCGCAATGTCCGTGGTGAGCGGCCCAAGCGTATAGAACGGGGCCTCGCCACAGACCTCGAGCTGCTTGTCCATGTTTTCCTTGATCTTGTGCATGGGCACATGACCGGGGCCTTCGATGATAACCTGACAGTCCTTCTCCCAGGCGATCTTCGTCAGTTCGCCCAGCGTTTCCAGCTCGGCAAACTGGGCTGCGTCATTGGCGTCGGCGATGGAGCCGGGCCGCAGGCCGTCGCCCAGCGAGAACGACACGTCATAGGCGCGGCAGATGTCGCAGATTTCCGCAAAGTTCTCGTAGAGAAAGCTCTCCTTGTGATGGTGCAGGCACCACTTGGCCATGATCGATCCGCCGCGCGAAACGATGCCCGTGACACGGTCGACCGTCAGCGGAATGTAGTGCAGGCGCACACCCGCATGGATGGTGAAATAGTCGACGCCCTGTTCGGCCTGTTCGATCAGCGTGTCGCGGAACACCTCCCAGTTCAGGTCTTCGGCAATGCCGTTCACCTTTTCCAGCGCCTGATAGATCGGCACGGTACCGATCGGCACGGGCGAATTGCGGATGATCCATTCGCGGATGTTGTGAATGTTGCGGCCGGTCGACAGGTCCATCACCGTATCGCCGCCCCAGCGCGTCGCCCACACCATCTTTTCCACTTCCTCTGCCATGGAAGAGGTGACAGCGGAATTGCCGATATTGGCGTTGATCTTCACAAGGAAGTTGCGGCCGATGATCATCGGCTCGGCTTCCGGGTGGTTGATGTTGGAGGGGATCACGGCCCGGCCGCGCGCCACCTCGTCACGCACGAATTCCGGCGTCACGAAATCGGGGATCGATGCGCCAAAGCTCTCGCCGTCGCGGGCAAGCGCGGCCTTGGCCTGCGCGCGTCCGAGATTTTCACGGATGGCGATGAATTCCATCTCCGGCGTGATGATGCCGGCGCGCGCATAGGCGAGCTGCGTGACGGCCTTGCCGTCCTTCGCTTTCAGCGGCTGATGGCGAATGGGAAATTCCGGCGTCAGCCGGTCCCCGGTGGCAAAACCATTGTCTTCCGGTTTGACGTGGCGTCCCTCATAGGCTTCCACGTCGCCGCGCGCCTTTACCCAGGCGTCGCGGATGCGCGGCAGGCCCCTGTCGATCTCGATCAGCACGTCGGGATCAGAGTATGGGCCGGAGGAATCGTAGACGGTCACCGGCGGTTCGCCGGCGCTTGGATGCACGGCGATTTCGCGCATGGGCACGCGAATCTCGGGGTGAAGCGTTCCGGGTTTGTAGACCTTGCGCGACGCCGGCAACGGGCCGGTGGTTACGGTCGGGGCAAATGCGTCCATGGGTTCAGAGCCTCCTCTGCTCGTTCAGCAATGGAGACCCAGTTCGTGCCGAGAGGAGGAAGAGCTGTGACGTTCCTGTACGGAAACGGTTTTCGGCCGCGATAAGCCTGTGACCCGCCAAGCATGCACCATCCCTACGCCAGTATGAACTGGATCAGGTTCATCGGGTCACTGCGCTGCATGGAAAACCATGCCAGCAGAATCTCAGCCCCTTGGCGGGACCCCCCAGGTGAGGCTTTAGGGTGGGCGAAGGCGGTGCTGCTTGTCAAGCAGGCTGACGCGGTTGTGCAGAACTCTGCGTCAGGGGAGGCCCGGCCGCGATGAGCGGCCGGGCCGGAATGCTTAGGTCAGGCCGGTTCGGTGACCTTCCGGGCGACTTTGCCCAGGAAATCGAGGCAAAGGTCCAGCTGCTCGATGGCAACGAACTCGTCGGGCTTGTGCGCCTGGCGGATCGAGCCGGGGCCGACGATCACCGAGGGGATGCCGCCGATGGTCTCGAACACACCGCCTTCCGAACCGTAGGACACCTTGCCCGACCACTCCGGCATGATGTCGCGGAAGAAGGCGAAGCCGTCGGTCGACGTGCTGTCGCCCATCGCCGGATAGGCGAAAATTTCTTCCCATTCGATGCCGGTTTCGGCCCATTTCGCCTGCATTTTCGGCAAAATTTCTTCGTTTGCGCGCTTTTTCAGAGATTCCAGTTCGGCCCGCGCATCATGGGTCGGCAGGCTGCGAATCTCGAAGGTGAAGCTGCACAGATCCGGCGTCACATTCGTGGCGACGCCGCCGGAAATCATGGTCGCCAGCATGGTCGAATGCGGCACCGTGAAGTCGCGGTCGAAGGGGCCTTCCTCGCCGATCTGCTCACCGCGTTCGGCGATCATCGAAACGATGCGCGCTGCGTAGTCGATGGCGTTGACATGATCGGGCGCGAAGGAGGAGTGGCCGGACGTGCCATGCACATGGCAGCGCATGGCGATCTTGCCCTTCTGGCCGGTCACCAGCGTCATGTCGGTCGGCTCGCCGATGATCGCCAGCATGGGCGGCACGTCGAGCGCGGCCAGCCATTCGGCGATGGCCGGCGCACCGAGGCAGCCCACTTCCTCGTCATGCGAGAAGCAGAGCCAGACCGGCCTTTCCAGCTTCGCGGCTGCAAGCTGCGGCACCATCGCCATGACACAGGCGGCAAAGCCCTTCATGTCGCAGCTTCCGCGGCCATAGAGCTTTCCGTCGCGCTCGGTCAGGTCGAAGGGGCCGGAGGTCCAGCCCTTTTCCAGCGCTGGCACCACATCGGTGTGGCCGGACAGCACGACACCGGGAACGTCGGCAGGGCCGATGCGGGCGATCAGGTTTGCCTTCTCGCCCGTCTCGTCCAGCAGTATGACCGGCTCGATGCCGTATTCCCGCAGGAACGCCGCCATGTGGTCGATGAGCGGCCGATTCGAGTAGCGGCTCGTCGTATCGAAGGCGACCAGATCCTTCAGGTGGCTCTTGGCATTCTCAAGCAGTGACATGGTGGACTTTTCGGCCTCAGGCATTCTGTGCAGCACGGTTCTCTCGGTATTTTTGCCACTCCCGGCGGATCGTCAGGCCGACGAAGAACACGATCAGACCTGCGAAAATCCAGGAAATGGCGGACTGGAAGAAGACGGACGGGTCACCGCGCGAAATGGCCAGCGCGCGGCGCAGATTGTCCTCGAACATCGGCCCCAGAATGAAGGCGATCAGGAACGGCGCCGGGGGGATGTTCAAAAGCAGCATGATGAAGCCGACAACGCCCATGATGAGCAGGACGGTGACGTCGAACATGTTGCTGGAAATCGAATAGATGCCATAGACGCACAGCATCAGGACCACAGGCGTCAGAAGCACCTGCGGGATCGACGCGATGTGCGAGAAGAAGCGCACCGTCAGCTTGCCCGCGCCGAACAGCAGGACCGAGGAGAACATCATGCCGATGAACAGCATGTAGACCTCGTTCAGATTGTTCTGGAACAGAAGCGGGCCGGGCGTGAGGCCCTGGATCATGAACGCGCCGAGCATGACGCCGGTGATCACGTCGCCGGGAACGCCGAGCGCCAGAAGCGGGATCATGGTCGCGCCGCAGCAGCCATTGTTGGCCGATTCAGAAGCCGCGATGCCCTCCAGCTCACCCTTGCCGAAATTCTCGCTGTTGGGGGAGGAGCGACGCGCCTCACCATAGGAGAAGAAGGCGGCGGCCGACGGGCCGATGCCCGGAATGGCGCCCAGAATCACACCGATGAAGCTGCCGCGGATGATGGATTTCACCGAGCCGCGGAATTCCGCCAGCGTCAGCCGGTTGTCGCCAAGTTTCATGGCCTGGCCATGGTTTTCCTCGCGGAAAACGATGAGACGCAGAAGCTCGGGCAGGGCGAACAGACCGATCAGAACGGGTGCCACGGAAAGGCCACCCTTCATGTCCTCGGTCATGGCGAAGCGGAACGAGCCGTACATGTCCTCGCCGACGGTTGCCAGAAGCAGACCGAAACAGGCCGACACGACGCCGAGCAGCAGCGAGCCGCCGGAAATGGAGGCGACCATGGTCAGCGCGAAGGCCATCAGCATGAAATATTCCGGCGGACCAACGCGCAGCGCCAGAAGCGCCAGCGGGGCCGCGAGGAAGATCAGCGAAATGTTGGACAGGAAATCGCCGATACAGGACGAGATGAGCGCCATGTTGAGCGCCTTGCCGGCCTTGCCCTTCTGGGCGAGCGGCCAGCCATCAAGCACCGTACAGGCGGCGGACGCCGTGCCCGGCGTCTTGATGAGGATCGCCGAGATCGACGCGCCATAGGTGCTGCCCTTGTAGAGCGCAACGAGCAAAAGAATGCTGGTGACGGGCGACAGATAGAAGGTGAAGGGCAGGGCGAGCGTCACCGCCATGGTGCCGGTCATGCCCGGAATGGCGCCGATGATCACACCGGCCAGGATGCCCGCGCCCATGGCCAGCACATTGGCCAGCGTGGCGACGGATTCGAATGCGAAAAGAAGATCGTTCCACATGTGTTGAGCGGTCCTGGTGGCGTTCTCAGTTGAAGGTGGGGAAGATGCCCCAGCTCCCCTGAGGGAAGGGCGTGTGCGTTACATTGCCGAAGAAGAGCTGCAGGCCGAGCGGCAGCAGGACGGCCAGCGCAAGCACTGCGACCCAGCGCGACGAAGCTCCGGCGAGAATGAAGGCAGCGAGCGCCAGCAGCATCGATGACGGCAGAAAACCGAGGCGCGGCGCGAGAAAGACGAAGCCTGCAAAGGCGGCGAGCGCCAGCGCGAGCCGGATCAGCCGGTTGCGCCATTCCGCAGGCGAGGCAGGCGAATATTCCGCCTCTTCCGGAGCTGTGCGCCCGCCGCTGAGAGCCACAAGCACCATCGCCAGAATGCCGAGCGCGAGGCCCAGAATCGAGACGGTGCGCGGCCACATGTCTGGCGGGGGCGCGAAGCCTGGAATGAAGGAAGGACGCGGCACGTGGATCGGGATCAGTGCAAAAAGCACCACGCCGAAGAAAAGGGCGATCAAAAAGCCCCGGAGCATTCCCTTGTTCAGCATGCCGCGTCCTCCTGGTTCTTAAGTTGGCTTACTGAATGTAGCCGAACTCGCGGGCGAGCCCGTTGAACAGCTCGTACTGCGACTTGGCATAGGCAGGCATGTCTTCCTTGCCAGCCGTGGAGATGGAGCCGCGGCGCTTGGCCAGCTCAAGCCAGGTCTCGTCCTCGCCAACCTTGTTGAGGGTTTCCTGCCAGCGGGTCACGACCTCTTCCGGCAGATCCTTCGGGCCGTAGAGTGCGCTCCAGCCGGTGATCTGGCCAGCCTTGTCGAAGCCGAGCTCGGCTGCGGTCGGGACGTCAGGCAGCGTGTCCATGCGCGACGGTGCGTAGACCATCAGAGCGCGCATCTTGCCGGACTCGATGTGCGGCATCAGCGAACCGGCCGCGATGGCGAGGAAATCCACATGGCCGCCCAGAAGCGCGGTCGCGAGAGCGCCGCCGCCCTTGTAGGGCACGAGGGTCGCTGCCGTCAGCGGGTCGAGTTCATTGTCGGCCAGCAGCGCCTGAACGGTGAAGCCGTCAATGGCGGTCGCGCCGGATGCGCCATAGGTGAGGGCGCCCGGCTCGGCCTTCATCGCCGCGATGAGCTCTTCAGCCGACTTGTAGGGGGAGTTTTCCGCCACGGCGAGGATCATCGGGGTTGCTTCGAGCGAACCGAGGAAGGTGTAGCCATCCCAACCGACCGGGGAGCTTTCCTGAACCGCCGGGTAGAGCGCCATGCCGACGCGGGCGAGAAGAAGCGTGTAACCGTCCGGCTCGATCTCGGAAACGAAACGAGCGCCGATCATGCCGCCATTGCCCGGCTTGTTGACCACGACAACCGGCTGGTCGCCGAGATAGTCACGAGCGGTCTCGGCCAATGCGCGCGCCGCCATGTCCGAAGCGCCGCCTGCGCCATAAGGCGCAACGATGGTCACGGCCTTTTCCGGATAATCGCCCGCGTGCGCCGTGCCGGCGGCGAGAACGAGAGCGGCAGCAGCCACAATGTTTTTCAGTACAGATTTCATGCAGGGTCCTCCCTGGGAGAGTGAAGCCATTCGCCCGGATGGACCGAGCGCACGCTTTTTTTGCACAGCATGCTTTATTTCGCAAATTATGCCTGTTAGTATTACTATTATTAATAGTGACTATTGAGGATGCGCAGATGAACCTGAAGCAGCTCGAGGCGTTCGACGCCTTCATGAGCCATGGTTCCGCAACGCGCGCGGCAGCGGCGCTGAAGATCAGCCAGCCCATGGTGAGCCGCCTTCTCGGCCAGCTGGAAGAGACGATTGGCTTCCCCCTGTTCGTGCGCAAACGCAACCAGCTCATGCCGACGCATGAGGCGATCCTGTTCCACACCAATGTCTCGCGTTCACTGACCGCGTTTCAGGAGCTTGAGCGCGAAGCGCGCGCCATCGCCAACCGGCAGGTGGGGCGCATCGTGGTGGCTGCACAGCCGATCTATGTGGACACGTTCCTGCTGGATGTGGTGGCGCGCTTCAAGCAGACGCATCCGGACGTGGCGGTGAAGATCGTCGATACGGGCCTTGAAGAGCTTCTGCGCATGTTCAACGAGGGAAGCTGCGATCTGGGCGTCGGCATCACGCTGGATGCGAGCCCCTATGGCGCGAGCCTGATTAACCTGGGGGCCTGCGAGGCGCGTTGCCTGATCCCGAAAGGGCACAGGCTGGCGGGCAGGGATGTGGTGCAGATTGAAGATTTGCGGCGCGAAGTGTTTGTGGAGCTGGCGATCGGCAGCCCGCTGCGCACCCGCGTCGACTACATGATGCAGACCGCCGGCGCGCAGCGCCAGATCGCGGCGGAGGCGCGCACCCTGCGCGCGGTGCACGGCCTCGTGCGGCGTGGCGTCGGCATTGCCATCGTCGATCCGTTCAGCAGTCTTCTGCCTTCGGGCGACGATGTGATCGAGCGGCCGCTAAAGCCCTCCATCCCATGGGAAATGGCGATCTTCCATCACGAAGACCGCCCGCTGAGCCGCATCGAAAACGCCTTCATCGACACGATCCGCGCCGAGATCGGTATGCTGCGCGAGCAGGGCGTTCTCTCCTGAAGAAGGCCCTCAGGGCACGTCATTGTCGGCGGCGCGGCCGCCTTCGCTTTCCCAGTCGGACATGCTTCTGGAAAGGGTCGCATCGAACCGAAGGCGCACACCTGCGCCGCCATATCTGTCTTCATCGATGAACTCCGCGCCAAGCGTCTCAAGCGCCGTCTCGATGCTTTCAAGCTGCGCATCATCCGGTTCCGACAGCATCTGCTCATATTGCTCGATAACGAAGATCGGCACATTCGCGGCATTGGCCAGCACCTCTCTGGAAACGCGGGTCATGGCCCGCGCCGCGCGGCACTGTTCGGGTGTGATCGACATTGCAGACGTTTCCCTTTCGTCGGTTTGGCGCGCCTCTCGTTCAGCGTGCCCCCATTCAGCGTGCCCCGTGCTCAGCGCGCCATGAAGACCGGCACTGCCGGTTCTTCGATCATCGACCGCGTGACGCCGCCGAAAATGCGTTCGCGCAGCCGCGAATGCCCGTAAGCGCCCATGACCACAAGATCGGCCTGCATGTCCTGCGCGCGACGCTGAAGCGTATCGGCGACGCTGCGGCCGGAGCTGGTGACGCGCTCCACGGTCACTTTCGCACCCAGGCGGGCCAGATAAGTCGCAAGATCCGCGCCCGGTTCTTCGCCATCCGCGCGCTCGCCGGCCTCGGGGTCGATCATCACCACATGAACATTGCCGGCAGCCGCGAGCAGGGGCCTTGCCTCATGCACGGCCCGCGACGCCTCCAGACGGCAATCCCAGGCAATCATGATGTTGCTCGCGACGAGCGCCATGGGCCTGTCGTCCGGGAAGATCATGGCGGGAATCTGGGCATGGAAGAACAGGCCGTTCAGCACCGGGCCGCGCAGATCCTCGTTGTTTCTGAGATCCGCTCCAATGACGGCGAGATCCGCATAGCGCGCCCGGCGGCCGACCACATCGTCCACCACGGTCCGCTCCACGAAAACACTGTCGACATCCGCCGAAACCTGCGCCCTGGCGATGATATCATTGACCTCTTTCACCCGCTGGCTGAGGCGCTCGATATCTGCCTGGCGCTCGACGGCCCAGGTTTCCGAAACGGTGGCGGCATAGGTGCCAACCGGCGGTGGAGCGGCGATGCCGAGCACCTGAACGGCCAGATGAGACTCGTTCTGCTCGCAAAGCGTCAGCGCCTGCTTCAGGTCATTGTCGCCCTGACTGGCAGAGATCACACAGAGTATTGTCTTGTAAGACATCGTCGCTCTCCCAAAACCGTTGAATGCAATCAAGTATGGTCTCTGTCCGGCCCATCCGCCTTGTTCTGGATCAAGGCGGAAGGCTGCGCCATGGCTCTACTCCGCCTCACGGTCGGCCAGCCGGCCCGACATTTCCTCGACCCCAATGCGGAAGAACAGGTGCGGCTGTTTCGTCGTGACGGGAAGAACCGGCTTCAGACCGCCAGGCAGCCACCAGTTTTCGTGCTGGCTCAGCAATTGCCACGCCTGCTCACGCTGCTTCTTGTGGCCGATCTCGTTTGGCAGTTCCTCGAAACGGCCATTGACGACCACGCTGCGCCAGCCCTTCTCGTCCTTCTCCTCAATCAGCATCGAAACACGCGGATTGGCGCGCATGAAATCGATCTTGCGACCGGGAAGCGAGAAGGCATAAAGGCTGCCCTGCGCATGCACATAGTGGATCGTCGCCAGATAGGGCTCGCCATCCCGGGCGCAGGCAAGCCGGCCGAGCCGGTTGCGATCCAGCACCGCGACGCATTCTTCTTCTGTCAGGGAGCGAATGATCATCGAGCCTGTTTCCTGCTGCTGCCATTGCCTCTGACCTTCAGCCGAAACCGACTGAAAGTCGTTGATGCAGATCAAGGGCATTCCATTCCTGTCGACAGGATGCGAGATCTGCGCGTCGACAGTATTGCATCACCCCGCTTGATCTTAATCAAGGAAAATAGCCGTCTATTGTCTTATCCATCGCAATGAATGTGGCTCCGGATGAAGTATCCCGCAGGCCACGACAAGCAGGGAGGCTCTGACCTTGAACAGACGCCAGTTCATCACTCTTTCCGCCGCCGGCGCCCTTCTTGGCGCATCCGCCCACACCGCGCCGGCCCAGACCGTGAAAACATCCGCTTCCATCGTGATCATCGGGGCAGGGGCCGCTGGCACATCGCTCGCCAACCGCCTGGTGCGCAGGCTCGATGGCGCGAAGATCACCATCGTCGATCCAAGCGAGCGGCATCTTTATCAGCCGGGACTCTCCCTCGTTGCAGCCGGGCTGAAACCGGCAGATTACGTCGTCTCCTCGACGGCGCACTGGCTGCCGGACGGCATCGACTGGATTGCCGAGGCCGCCACGGAAATCGACCCGGAAGCCCGCACGGTCACGACCAGCGGCGGCCAGACGGTTCGCTATGATCTCCTCGTTGTGGCACCGGGCCTGGTTCTGGATCACGACGCCATCGAGGGGTTCTCGCTCGACATGGTCGGCAAAAACGGCATCGGCGCGCTTTATGCGGGACCGGACTATGCCGCGCGGACCTGGGCTGCGGCCTCGAAATTCACCGAGGAGGGCGGTATCGGCGTGTTCACACGGCCCGCCACCGAAATGAAGTGCGCGGGCGCGCCGCTCAAGCACACCTTCCTCATCGACGACATTGCCAGAACCAACGGCAATGCCGGCAAAACGGAGATCATCTACGCCAACAATTCGCAGGCGCTATTCGGTGTGCCCATCGTGGCCGAGAAGGTGCGCATGCTGTTTCAGGATCGCGGCATCGCGCCGGCGCTCTCGCATGTGCTGAAGCGTGTGGACGCCGGCCGCCGGATCGCCACCTTCGACACGCCGGAGGGCGAGAAGGAGCTTGGTTACGACTATCTCCACGTGATCCCGCCGCAGCGCGCGCCCGATGTGGTGCGCCAGTCGGGCCTTTCCTGGGCGGACAAATGGACCGATCAGGGCTGGGTCGAGGTGGACATGCAGACGCTGCGCCACCTGCGCTATCCCGATGTTTTCGCGCTGGGCGATGTGGCTGGCGTGCCCAAGGGAAAGACCGCAGCCAGCGTGAAATGGCAGGTGCCGGTGGTCGAGGATCATCTGGTCGCGGCCATTGCGGGGAACGAAGGCACGGCAAGCTACAATGGCTACACCTCATGCCCGATGATTACCCGCGTGGGCCGGGCGATGCTGGTCGAGTTCGACTATCAGAACAATCTCGTTCCATCGTTTCCGGGCATCATCGCGCCGCTGGAGGAATTATGGATCAGCTGGCTGATGAAGGAGCTGGCGCTCAAGCCGACCTACAACGCGATGCTGCGCGGCGAAGCCTGAGAGGACAGGATCATGAAAGACCTTACATTTGGCACGATGATCGCGGTGTTCGAAGAAATGTTCGGACGCGGTCTGTTCTGGTTTCTGGTTGTGGCGGCCGTGGTGATCACGCTGGCCTATATCTATGTGCTGATCCGCGACCGCTCGGTTTCCATGAAGAAGTTCCTGTGGGCGCAGCTTTCCATGCCGTTCGGCGCGGTGGCGGCGGTGGCGCTGGTGCTGTGGGTGACGAAATCCAGCCTGTCGGATCTCGGCGGGCCGATTGACGTCATCATCTTCCTCGGCATCGCGGCGCTGGGCGCGGTGGGACTTTCGATCCTCGTCTACACCGCCGGCTCACTCATCGCACCGCCGGAGCGCTCGGATGGTTAGATTGGTTCCATAATGTATGTTATGCGATCATTTGATATAACAGGGTGAGTCCTATCTTGAAGTGCGACTTGCGACTTGCGAGAGATAACAACGACTTATCTCTCGCAAGGAACACCCCATGAAACGCACCTACTCACAGATTGGCGTGGATGAACGCCGCAAGATTGCCCGCTGGCGGATGGCCGGCATTAGCGTTGACCACAACGCCGCGAAACTCGACCGGCATCGTTCAACGTTTTTCCGCGAGGTCAAATAGCGGGCATTCGTGACAAAGCCACCTGCCAGCAGCCTCCAATGACTGTCATGCGGACGAGCCAGCCGTTGCTTCGCTCTGGATCAGCGGCAGCTATTCGTTTACTTTGACTGTCATGCCCGCATTGACCCAAGCTACCCCCCCTGCGTTCATCGCTGGACCTACGCAGTTGGGGCCAACGAAGTCTCGGTGGTTCTTCCAGATGGTTGTGTCGATCTGCTTGTCTTGTCCTGCGGCAGGGCGGGAAGCGAGGTTCTTCAAGTCACTGACTGGGACTTCGCGCCAAGGTTGGTCAGGCTCGACGCAGGAACCTGCCTGACTGGATATCGGCTGCGGCCTGGCACCACGCTAGACCTTGCCGAATTCGAGATCGCGGACCGTGACGTGTCGAACCTTGATACAGAGATCGAAGCCCTCACGCGGCATGACCAAGAGATTTCGGAAATCATCGATGCCCTTTGCTTGCCGGGCAACAGCGTTCATCGCCTGGCCCGGCAACAGGGCGTATCGGAAAGAACCCTGCAACGTCGGTTCAGGCACCTGTCGCTTCCAACCCCGGCCTTCTGGCGTCAGCTGGGTCGGGCCCGGCGGGCGGTTCAGGCCCTACCATGTCGCGTTCCGCTTGCCGAGATCGCGGCGCACTACGGCTATAGCGACCAGGCCCACATGACGCGAGAGTTCGTGCGGTGGTTCGGCTGGACGCCCGTCCAACTCCGCCGGAACCCTGCTGCGATTGCCGATCTGGCGCAACCCGGGCTTGGCAACTGGTCATTGGAGATCGCGGGCCTGACGTAGGAAATCCCCGCATCGCTTGTCCACGATGTCGGCGAGGCTGGCGAGCTTGATGTGACGCCGGTGCTTTCCGCCGCCTTCTAGCACCTTTTCCGGATCAGCCAGCTGCGCGCCGTTGGTGAACTCTAGGGAAACGTGGTCCTTGTAGGCGAAAATCCCGCAGAACTGCGATTTGGGCTGCCCGGGAACGCTCTCGACCATGGTTCCCCCATATTTCGCGACAAAGGCCGCCTCCGGCTCGACCGTTGCGACAACAGCTTTCAACTGAGCGACAATTTTGGCTTTCTCTGACTCCTCCATCATGGCCTCAACCCGGCAACTGTACTGCTGTGCAGATTTCGATCAGATACCCATTCGGGTCCGCCACGTATGACGTTGTCTGCCCCCATGGTTCATCGCGCGCGTCCTGAATGAGCGTGGCCCCCGCGTCGAGCGCCCTTTGCAGGGTGCCAGCCACATCCTCCGTCTCGAATGCGATCTCGAACGTCGGGGCGTCCGGTCTCGGCAGCGCCGGGTCCTTGTCCAACTGACGCATGAGGGTTCTTGAGGAGAAAGCCAGTTTGGTTTCCCCTGTTAGCAGCTCGCCGTAATCGCCGCTTTCGTGAAGGAAGCCGCGTTCGAACCCAAAAGCCTTTTCGAAGAAGTCGAGCGACGACGAGACGTCATCCACGTAGAGAATCGTGTAGCGAAAGATCATGTGAGGTGTCTCCAACAATGCGACCACAACGATAGGCCACGATGGGATGGCGGTCTTGAAGAAAGCCGACATTCAGCGGCTGCGCAGCATCACGCACTCCGGGCTCCAACCCGCCATTTTGACAGCAGTCATTCGGATTGCTGGTGTACGGCCCCGGCGACCGCTCTGAGCCCATGCTACCGAATGCTGCGCGATGCACGACGGCCGCTTTCGGAGTTCGTGTTTGACGGATTAGGACGCTCGCCCTAATCTCGACTGCAGCGACTCTTCAGGGGCCTCCATGTCACGATCAGCCACTCGCAAACGTATCGAAGAAAAGGCCGATGCCCTCTTCTACGAAGCAGGTTTCGAGGCGACATCCTTTGCGGACATTGCGGGAGCGGTCGGCATCTCCCGCGGCAATTTCTACCACCACTTCAAATCCAAGGACGATATTCTCGACGCGGTCATTGACCGTCGCCTGGCAGCAACACAGACACTGCTCGAGTCCTGGGAAACGGATTCCGCACCGAAAGACCGAATACGGTCTTTCATCCGTATCCTCATCACCAATCGGACCAAGATCATGGCATTCGGATGCCCGGTCGGGACGCTAACGACCGAGTTGGCCAAGCTGGATCACATCGCAGAATCGCGCGCCGCCGAGATTTTCGGCCTGTTTCGCGACTGGCTTGCGGATCAGTTCAGGGCGCTCGGGCATAAGGACGATGCCGATGCTCTGGCGTTGCATGTTCTCGCCCGCTCGCAAGGCATCGCAGTGATGGTCTCCGCCCTCAAGGATGAGGCATTCCTCAGGGCGGAAGTCTCCGCGCTGGAGGCGTGGCTTGACCGACTTCCCGTTCAAACCTCAACGAAAGACTAGACAACAGTGTTCATCATCTATCTCCGCTTCTCCGAAAACAAATCAGCCGCCTCGGATTTCATGCCGGCCCACAACGAATGGATCGCTCAGGGTTTCGGCGACGGCATCTTTCAGTGTGTGGGCTCCCTGACACCGGAAGGCGGCGGCGCGATTCTGGCGACAGGAGAAAGCCGCGAAGAGATCGAGAGGCGTATCAATACCGATCCGTTCGTAGAGCACAATGTCGTCATTGCCGAGATCACCGAAGTCGACGTCAAGAAGACAACACCCGCGCTTGACTTCTTGAAAGCCTGAACGATGCCAAAGCTCTTCACATGAGCCGATGGTGAACCACGCTGTAGCTGGTCAGGTGCGGCGCCGGAGTTCCTCGACTATTACGACAAGGAATGGGGTTCTCCGGTTGCCGTCTACGCTCGGAACGCCAGCTTTCGGGCAGCCGCCAGTACTCATGGGATGACAGAGATGGAGCCGCCACCTGTCCTTCTCCAGAAGGAGACGATCAGGCTGTCAAAGTAAAAGCCAGAGGACTAAGGACAGAAAAATGGTGCGAAGCCAGCAGGGATCAGCCTGCGGTGAGAAAACGGCAACGCCGAACATCGCCGCAAAAGATCACGAAAATGAAGCGCGTCAATTCATAACTGTCTAAGGCCGCGCGAAAGCGTCACCGGGCCGAGCAATGAAGTTCCCTGGGCACGAACGATTGTCGATGCCTCAGGGATTGCGGCGCATCCGGCAGAAAATCCTGTCGGACGTCTAATTCCGCCAATTGAAAATCCTGCACATTCGGATCGGGAACTACTTACGGCACCGGGCCCTGTAGATCCGACCGTCGCGACCGCGATATTCGCAATATCCGTTGCGAAGGTTTCGAACGAGAAGCCCGCCCAGCGCCCCTGCGCCGGCGCCAATAAGCGCTCCTCGACCACCATCGGCCAATCCGCCAACGACGGCGCCTGCTGTGGCCCCCACGCCAACGTCCCGCTCTGTGGTGGTGCAGCCAGCTATGGCAAAGGCGGCTGCTGCAACGACAAGTATATTCCGAACCATCGTGTACCTCACAAAAATCCACCCATTGGCACCCTAAAAGGCTACACTTGTTGCAATCTTCAAACAAGCGGCTCCGTCTCACCATCGATTTCAAGAGGATGCAGGCAGGCGCCAGCGCGTTGATTTACGGTGAGCAAATTCGCGTAAGGAACCATGCTAGCGTGGAGTTCTCCGGCTCATGACAAACTTCCGGTTCCTCAGGGACGAACTATACAACTCCGTAACAAGCATGCAGCCGCCGGCGTTTCACTCTCCGCCATCGCTCTGGCTTCACTACTCCCATCACACACCTACTCCCCGTGCCAGCCCTCAATGGACCAGCCTGTCAGGTTCTGAACCTCCTCGCGGGAAACGGATCGGACAGGCTGGATGAATGTCCAGACATGTCCCTCGGGATCGCGTGCGCGATAGGTGCGGTCGCCGTAGATCTGGTCTTCCGGCTCCTGCAAAATCTCTGCGCCGGCCTGTCGGGCGTGCTCGCAATGATCGTCGAGCGCGCCCTTGAGCTTGATGTAGAGAGCCTGCGTGTTCTTCGCACCCACCGAGGCCGGGCTGGCGACATGGGAAGACCATTCGGAATCGACGATGATGTAGGCATCCCCGATGCGCATTTCGGAGTGAACGAGTTCACCGTCCCTGTCCCGCACCACGGTATGACGCTCAAAACCGAATGCGCGTTCGAGCCAGTCCAGTGCTGCGGTCGGATCGCGGTAGAAGACGCCCGCCCCCAGCGTGGCGCGCCTGAATGGGTCCTGCATGTTGCCGCTCCCGAAATCGGCCGAGATGTGCGCAGGCGCCGATCAGGCAAGCCATGATGCACTCAGCCACAACAGTTATAGATTGCAGCCGGTTCGAAGCATTTCCGGGCGGGTCGCGCAAGACTGAACGTCGAATGGCTCCCTCAGATCGCCTCATCCACGATGAGATGCGGTTCGCCCCGTGAGCAGGGCTCGACGCGGGCGCGCACGCGGAAGCTGGTGGCGAGGTTGTCGGGGGTCAGTACATTGGCCGCCGGCCCAAAAGCATGAAGCGTTCCGTTTGACAGAATCGCCACCTCGTCGGCGAATTTCAGCGCCAGGTTGAGGTCGTGCAGCGCGATCAGGACGAGCATGTCCTTTTCGCGCGCCAGCCCGCGCACACAGCTCAGGGCTTCCAGCTGGCGGTTCATGTCGAGCGCGCTGGTCGGCTCGTCCAGAAGCAACACCTGCGGATCGCGCACGAGGCACTGGGCAAGCCCGACAAGCTGGCGCTGCCCGCCACTCAGTTCCGACAACACCTCGTCGGCGAGATGGTCGATGCCAAGCGTTTGAAGCGTCTGGTCGACCGCCATCAGGTCACCGTTTCGCAGCCGCCAGCCGCTCACCTGCTTGCGGGCCAGAAGAACGGCCTCGAAGACGGTCAGAACCGCACTGCCGCTCTGGTCCTGCGGCATGTAGGCGATGGCCCGGGCGGGATCGCGCACATTTCTGATGCTGAAGGAGCCCGGCCCTGGCAGAAGGGCGGCGATGCGGCGGAAGAGGGTCGACTTGCCCGCCGCGTTGGGGCCGACAATGGCAACCACCTTGCCGCCGTCGCAGGGCGGCAGCGTGATGTCGCGCAGCACATCGCGCGACCCGAAGCGGACGCCGAGGCGATCCGTGCTCAAAACTACCATATCTCTCTCCCGTTCTTGAGGATCAGATAGAGGAAGACCGGCAGGCCGACGGCCGCGGTCACGATACCGATGGGCAGCACGACGCCGGGCACGGCGACCTTTGCCAGGATCGAACTCAGCGACATGATCAGCGCGCCGGTCAACGCGCTTGCCGGCAGGAGAAAACGCTGGTCCTCGCCCACCATCATGCGCGCGATATGCGGGCCGACGAGCCCCACGAAGCCGATCGTGCCCACAAAGGCCACCGGAATGGCCGAAAGGAGCGATACGAGGATCAGCGTTTCAAGCCGCAGGCGGCGCACCGGTATGCCGAAGCTGGCCGCCCTCGCCTCGCCCAGCCGCAGCGCGGAAAGCTGCCAGCGGCGGCGCAGGAAGATCGGCAGCGTGATGGCCACGGCAAACGCGGTCATGAAGAATTTTGGCCATGTGGCCTTGGCGAGGCTCCCCATGGTCCAGAACACGATGGCAGCAACCGCCTCCTGATTGGCGAAATACTGGGTGATGGCGAGCGCGGTGTTGAAGCTGAAGACAAGCGCGATGCCGAACAGAACGATGGTCTGGATGGACGCCCCGCGCCTGATGCTCGCCATGTGGATGAGGCAGGCCGTCGCCATGGCGACCACGAAAGCGTTGACCGCAACCACATATTCGCCCGCTGCCGGAATGAGCGCGACACCGAAGGCGATGGCCAGCGCCGCGCCGAAGCTCGCGCCGGCTGAAATGCCCAGCGTGAAGGGGCTCGCCAGCGGGTTGTTCAAAATGGTCTGCATCTGCGCCCCGCCAATGGCGAGCGCCATGCCCACGACGATGGCCATTAAGGCGGCCGGCGTGCGGATGGACCAGACGATGACCCGCATCTGCGCATCGGCCTCGGCCGGCGCGATCAGCGTGCGCGCCACATCCCAAAGGCCATAGCTTGCAGGGCCGGTGGCGATGTCACCGATCAGCGCAAGAACGAGAGCGACGGAGAGTGCGGCGAGAACGAGCTTTCGCCGCAGGGTCAGCGCCTGATAGGAGGTGCGCCCCGAAAGGGGCGCTGTTTCACTGCGAATGCCGGTCATGACGGATTGTCGGACAGGCTCACGGCGTAGCCCGGCAGATAGTCCACGGGCAGGAAGCGGCGGTGATATTCCGCAAATGTCTCGTCCGGGTCCAGATCGGCAAAGAGCTCGGGATGGAACCATTTCGCCATCTGCTGCACGGCCACGAAATCATAGGGGCTGTTGTAGAACTGGTGCCAGATGCCGTGGAAATTCTGCTTTTCCTGCGCCTCGGTGCCGGCATAGGCATTGCGCGTCGTGTACCAGTCCAGCTTTTCGCGCGCGTTTTCGGTGTCTTCGCCCGGACCGACCGGTATCCAGCGTCCGCCTGGAACATAGGCTTCCCAGTCCGCGCTGGTAACGACCACATGCTCCGGATTGGAGACGATCACCTGCTCCGGGTTGAGCTGGCCGAAGGTCGCGGGCAGGAAATCGCTGCCGATATTGTGGCCGCCGGCGAGCTCGACATATTTGCCAAAATTCTCCGGCCCGAATGTGAGGCAGCATTCCTCCGAATAGCCGCCGATGCGCTCGATGAACACGTTCGGTCGTTCAGGCCTCTGCGCGGCGATGACATCGGTCACCTCGGCCATTGCCTTGCGCCGAAAGGCGACGATTTCCTCGGCCCTGTCCTCGCGGCCCATGATCTTGCCGAGAAGGCGGATTGTCGGATCGGTGTTTTCGAGCGGCATGTGCCGGAAGTCCACATAGAGAACCGGAATATCGAGCGCGGCGAGCTTCTCGACATATTCGGCGTCCTCATTGGCGCGCATGGCCTCGAGGTTGAGCAGAACCACATCGGGCTTCTGGATGATGGCCGACTCGATATCGATCAGACTGTCTTCCTGCCCCTTGAACGTGGTGAGGTCCGCAAGCTCGGGAAACGCCATCAGATACTGCGCATAGGTGGCGGGGTCCGCCTCGATCAAGTCGTTGCGCCAGGCGACGATGAGCGAAAGCGGGTTTTCCGGGGCGAGCGATGCAATGAGGTAAAGCTGTCTGCCCTCGCCCAGCAATATCCGCTGAACGGGCGCCTGAACGGCGACCTCGCGGCCTGCAATATCGGTCACGACAAGCGGTGCCTGCGCCTGAGCCGCCGGCCTGTCTTTGGCAAGAGCCAACCCTGATGGCACGGTCAGGGTCAGCAGAACTGCCATGGCGATGGAGCCAAGCAGGGTTCGTCTTTCAGTCATTTGAAATCTCCTGTTTGTTTGAGTGTCGCTCCCTCAGCCATGTGCCGAGCGCGATGCAGGTGGAGAGGGCGTAGAGGGATGAGACGAGTGGGAACGCGGCTTCCAGTCCCAAGAGCCGCGTTGCGATGACGCCGGCGGTGATGCCGATCACGGATGCGCCCTGCTGCCAGCTTTGCGCGAGGCCAAGCGCCCGCCCCTGCCGGTCGCCCGGCGTGGCTGCCGAGACAAGCGAGAGCAGAACGGGCGTGGTGCCGCCCAGAAGCACACCCCAGAGGAAATAGAGCATGGTGAACGTCGCAACGGAGCTGGTGGCCCCGGCGAGATGCGTGACGAGCAGGCACGCGGTCGAGATCAGCACGCTCCAGCCCAGCACAAAGGCGTTGGGCCGCTCTTCGAGGAACCGCGCCCACAGCGGCGCGGCAAGCACGAAACCGAGAGCGAGCAGGCCGTAGCTGAAGCCGGCAACCCAGTGGGCCGCGCCGAAGACCTGCGTCATGTAAAGCGCAAACGGAACCTGAAGCACCATGCGGCTGGCAATGAGCGTGCTCATCAAAACAAAGAGCGCGGTGACAGGCGCTTCGGCCGGCCGCGCCTGCACCCTGCCCGCGCCCACGGCGGGCGCTTCGCCCTGCGGTGTCGGCAGGCTTAGCCAGGCGACAAGGGCGCAGAGGGCGCAGACCGCGCCGGCGGTGAGGTTGATCACGGCGAAGGGATAGGCATCGAGGATCAGCCCGCCCAGAAACGCGCCGCCAAGCGAGCCCACATTGGTGGCCACCTGGAGCCAGGCGAACAGGCTTGTGCGGTCCCTGCCCCCGGTGACCTGAACCCCATAGGCCTGCGCTGGGGCGATATAGCCCGCGCATCCCCCCTGCAAAAAGCGCAGGGCCATGATGGTCCACACATCGGTTGCGAAGGCCACCAGCAATTGCGTGACGGCCAGCCCCGCAAGCGCGCGCACCATCATCAACCGGTTGCCGTAGCGGTCTCCCATCCGCCCCCAGAAAGCGCTGGTCAGCGACATGCCGAGCATGGGGAGCACGTAGACGCCGATGCCGGCAAGGGCGAAGGCGTTTTCAGAAGCGCTCAGCGCCTCGATGTGCAGCGGCCAGAACGGCCCGCTCATCTCCATTGCGCCCATGGAAACGAATTGCAGCGCAAAGAGCAGAACAAAGACCGGCCCGAAGCCGCGAATGACCGTTGCCGTGAGCGTCATTGCACCTCCGCCAGCGGATTGGGCAGCGTGTGCTCGGCGCGGTAGTCGCGGTATCGCTCCAGATGCATGCGCAGAACGGAGCGCGTCGGCCAGGGCTCTTCGAGAAACGCCGTTCGCTCCCGCTGCCAGAAGGCGTCGCTCAGCATGCGCGGGCGCAGCGCGTCGAAAACGCTTTCCGCTTCTTCTCTGAGAATGCGCCACAGGCCTGTGCCGCCGCGCTCATAGTGATCGGTGAGGGTGAGCGCGATCTCGTGCAGATGGCAGACGAAGCAGGCATCAATGAGGAAGGACCGCACCGGGCCGATATCCTCGTCGAACGTGGTGGGCAGAATGCCCTCCCGCACGAAGGGTTTCAGCCGGAAGCCGCGTTCCTCGAAAAGCGGTGCGAAGCTGCGGCCATCGCCGAAATCGCGGATCAGCAGTTTTCGTGGCCTGCCCGCCGCATCGAACAGGATGGTGCTGTTCTGCTGATGCGCCTCGAAGGCGATGCCATAGAGCAGATACATGGTGAGCACAGGCTCGATGATGGTGCGTGCATAGGAGCGGAAGAAGGCTTCCACCGCCGCATCGCCCTCGCCGCCCTCGTCTCCCCGGGCGATCAGCTCGCAGATGAGAGGCCGGCCATCGAGCGGGCTTTCGGCAAGAAGGGCGGCAACGGCGACCGCGATCTGACCGTCGGCAAGCTTCAGCACATCGGTGTTGCGATAGACAACCGAGAGAAAGCGGCCGGGATGCTCATCGCCCGTTTCGGGATCGCGGAGGATCGCGCCCAGCTCCTCGGTGAAAATGTCGAGCCTGTCGGTTAGCGCCTCCCCTTCGCGCATCAGGATATCGCGGATCATCGTGCTGAGGCGCGGCCCCATATGGATGGACTTGGCCTGCAGGGTGCGCTGCTCGCTGGTCATCCAGATCGCGACCGGCAGTTTGATGAAGGGGCGCGGGGTTTGCGTCTCCGGCAGCATGGTGCGGAACGACATGGAAGGCAGCGTCACCAAGTCGGGGCCTTCCGGGTCGAGCACGCCACGGGCGATCTCGTCTGCAAATTCGTGGCGCACGAAATGCGTCAGATGCCAAGCATGGATCGGCAGCGGTATCCACTCCGTTACCACCTGGCCGCACGCCTCCAACCGGTGCGACCAGTCCCGCCAGCAATCGGGGAAATTCTGCGCGAACCAGTCGGAATAATCGGCCACATGAGGCATTCTCTCGACATGGGCCCAGTCCCTGCGCAGCGCGGCAATACGCACCGGCACCCGCGCGCCGAACTCGGGCGAGAACGCTTCCACGTCTTCTGCCGAGAGGCCCGGGCGCGCCTTCCACGTTGGATAGAAGGGGTGCCCTTCAAGCGCGCCCCATTGATCGAGGAACATCGCCGCCAGATGGGGCGGCAGGGTCTCCTGCAGATAGGCAAGGAGGCCGGGGGCCTTCCCATCATCGATCCGGCGTCGCAGCCCCGCGCTCCAATCCGCGCGGTAGCGACGCGCCAGAATGTCGTTTGCCATGCTGTTTTCGATGTCGCGCAGGAGATGTGTGATGCCATTGGCCGCGGGCGACATGGCAAGGCTCGGGGCAATCGCCCGCACCAGCGTGACGGGGTGCTCGATGCGGGCGCGAACGCCTGCCGCATCCACAAGCTCCATCGGTCCGAAATTGCGCAGTGTGCCGGCGGGCGCACGACGCAGATCAGCGAAATGGAGAACCCGGCGCGATGGCCAGAGCGGAAGTTCCGCCTCATTTCTGTCCCCGGCCCATTGCAGGGCCGCCGGATCGAGCAGGCCTTCGGCGAACAGGCAGCGGATGAGCCTTCGTAGTGCGTTCTGCACTGCGTTTTCCCGCAAAGGCGCTTCATCGAGACTGGCGGCGGTGTAAAGGCGAATGTCATCCATCACGCAGCCTCCGGCCAGTTGCGGGGCAGATAGGCCGGCGCGGTTTCGGCCAACCCGCCGTGATAATCACAGGCCCAGCGATAGGTTTTCGCGATGTTGGGAACCGCCACGCCGAGCCGTTTCGCCATCTCAACCAGCAGGGCCTGCCCGAAACCGATGTCCTCGTGGAAGGCGCGGCTTTCGCGGTCGATCACCAGCCCCCGCCCCTGCGGATCAGGCGTCATGGGGGCTTCGATACCGGCATAGGCGCGGTTCGTGCGCAGGAGCGAATAGAGGCTTCGGGCATCCCCGATCTGGTCGCCATAGGCTTCGATCAATTCCTGCCGGAGCGGCTTCACGCTGCTGAGATCGATGCCGAGCTTCGCCTCTGCCGCATGGCGGATCGCCTGATTTTCCGCATCACACGCCTCAAGCAGATCCGCGCCATTTTGCGGGCAATCGCTCCACCAGCAGACCGGTGCGTCGAACGCTCTGCCCTGCCATGGCCCGTCCGGGCCGATCAGGCCGTAGAGCACGGCCGGGTGCATGAGCGCATTGCCGGGGGTGAGCGTGATTTCCAGATAGTCGCGCAGCATCGTCACCGGGGCCGCAAACAGCCTGGCAAGCAGGCCAGCCAGTTCCGCACCGTGGGCGTCATCCTCGCGGCGGTGAAGCGCTGCATAAAGCTGCGCCTTTGCACCGCCCATGCGCACGCGCTTTCCGGGCGTCAGGTCGAACGCCGTGTGGGGCACATCCTTCATGCCCCAGATCACGACATTGTCGTGTCCAGCCAGAATCTCGGCGGCCAGCCAGTCGAACCCGCAAAAGCCGGGAATCGCGCCGAGAAAGACGCGCCTCTCCTGCGGAAGGTGTGGCGCAAGCTGTTCAAGAAGCCCGGCGCGCGCCTGTGCGGGCTGGGTCACCACAACGAGATCCGTCTGCGAGAGCGCCCGCTCGGCATCCGCGCCCACATAGTCTGGCCGCGCCGAGAGCACACCGCCGTCAGCGGTGTGCGCCTCCCACTGGCCCTCGCCAGAGGCCCAAAAATCGGCCAGTTCGGCGTTCCGGGTGAAGACGGAAACGCTGACATTCGGCTGCTGCCTGAAAAGCACTGCGTTGAGATGTCCGGTGCGGCCCGCGCCGCAGATCGTGACCTTCATGCCGCGCACGCCATGCCGGAGAGCCAGAATTCGAGCTGCTCGCCAATCGCGGGGTCGAGCAGGTTGCGTTTGAGCATCCAGTCATCATCGAAGATGGAGCCCAGATATTTCTCGCCGCCATCGGCCACCACGGTGACAACCGTGCCCGAAAGATGGCCCGACGCGATGAATTCCAGCGCCTTGTAGATGGTACCGCCCGTGGAGCCCCCGACCAGAAGACCATGATGGCGGGCGACATGGCGCGCGGTTTCAAACGCCTGCGTGTCGGTAACCTGCACGCCTTCATCGATGCAGGTGTAATCGAGCACTTTGCCCACTTCGTCGCCGGCCGGGGTTCCCGTGCCAGACTGATAATAGGCATGTCCCGGCTTGCCGAAGACGATGGAGCCGGCAGGCTCCACCGCGATCGTGCGAATGCGCGGGTTGTGCCGCTTCAGACGCCGGGCGATGCCGGTCATGGAGCCGCCGGTACCGACACAGCCCACAAAGGCGTCGATCCCTCTGGGAAACTGAACGAGCAATTCATCGACAAAGCCGGCATAGCCATCCGGGTTCGCCGGATTGTCGGACTGGTTCATGAAGAGCGCGCCGGGTAGCTGCGCGCCAAGCTGTGCGGCAAGCCGCTGCCGCTCCACCACCGCAACCTCGTCTTCGCGAAAATCGCCTTCGACAAAGCGGATCTCCGCGCCGAGCGCCCGCATGGTGCGGATCTTGTCGGGTGCGGCGTGGTGGTCAACCACGGCGATAAAGCGCAGACCGAACTCCTGTGCGGCAAGCGCCAGGCCTATGCCGGTATTGCCGGAAGAGGATTCAACAATCGTCCCGCCGGGGGAAAGCCTTCCGTCTTCAAGTGCGGCAATGACCATGCTGCGCGCCATGCGGTCTTTCATCGAACCGCCTGGATTGTTCTTCTCGATTTTGAGTGCCAGCGTAGCGTCGCTATTCGGCACAGGGATCGTCATGACCGGCGTATAACCGATCAACTGGCCAATGGTGCTGCAAAGCATGTGCGCCTCTCGTCAGTGAGTCAGGAACAAGAGCTGGCTGCCCATTTGAGTCCTGAACCACGCGAAGGCGGCCCGGCATCGGGTGGCGATGAAATTCGTTTTCGAGGAGGTCCATCTGGTAGCCGCCAGTGTTGGCGCAGACCAGAATGTCTCCGGCGCGTGGTGCAACCGGAAAAGTGAGCCATCGGTTGCACAGCACGTCTTCATCCAGGCAGCTGTGGCCTGCGATGTAGGCACGAACGGGCCTGGATAAACGTGCTGCGCGCGCCGTCGGCAAAAGGATCGGATCGACCAGAAATTCGGACGAAAACCACGTCTCGCAGGCGCTGAAACTGCTGCCTTCGACGAAGATGACATGGTCATCGGCGGTGAGCGCCTTGACCCGCAGAATCCGAAAGAGCGTCAGCGCCGTCTGATCGGCGAGCGCGCGCCCCGGCTCCAGCCCAAGCGTCAGCGCTTCGCGCTTCAGATAATCCGCAACGCTGTGGCCATCACCCATGGGAGCGTCGAGCAGATGGCGCAGCCAGTCGGCGGCGGAAAGCGCGCCCCCATAGGGATAGAACGCGGATGGCACTCTTCCGGTTCGATAATCGTCAGGCCTCTGCGCCTGCAAATGCGCGCGATAGGCGTGCGGATCGACATATTGCGCCGGCAATCCGCCGCCAATGTCGATCATGCGCGGGGCGAGCCCCATGGCGCGGGCTTGAGCGATCAGCGGAGCGGCCTCAAGCAGCGCTTCTGCGCGCTTCTCCCAGGCATAACCACTTATATGAAAATGCAGCCCATCGAAGCGCAGTCTCTTTTCGGCGGCAATGCGCGCAAGGCAGGCGCGCAGGCGCGGTGCGGGCATGCCGAAACGGCTCTTTTCATGACCGGCAGGCTGCAGGCGCAAAAGCACCGGCTGCACACACTCCCGGTCTGGAAGGCGGGCGATCAGATCATCGAGTTCTTCCGGTGAATCGACCGAAATCAGGGCCTGACAATCGATCAGGGCTTCGTGAAACGCCCGGGATTTCGCCGGTCCCGTTGCCACGAGCTTTCCCCCATCGGCTCCGAGATGCAGGGCGTCCTGAAGCTCATAAAGGCTCGATACGTCGATGCCTGCACCGGCTTTCAATGCCGTGGCCATGAGGCCCGGTGATTTGTTGACCTTGGCGCCATAATAGACCGCATGGGCGACGCGACACTGCGCGAAAACCGCCTCCATCGCGGCAAGATTCTTCGCCAGCTGTCCGGGCCAGATCAGGTTGAGCGGGGAGCCGTGCCGGTCGATCCACTCCATTAGAAGCGTGCTTTCTTCGGCCAGAACTCTTTCGATTTCCGGGCTTAAGACGGGGGAGAGCCCGGCACTGGGCTTGTGGCCATGAAACGTCACGGGCGCGCCTCGGGCGCTGGCCCGAAGAAACGCGGCGCGATGCCCGGGTGACGCAAATGGCCAAGCGGCAGCGCGCAGTCGGGCAGATCCTCCACGAATAGATGCCGCGTTGTCTTGCTCGGGAATTTGCGGCCGCTGCGCGCCATCGCGAAGATGCGCGCTGGCGTTATCGTCATGCCCGGCCGCCAGCTCTCCACCTTCACATCGCAATAGTCGCGCAACACGACCGGAACGACGGCAAGACGCAGGCGCTGGGCGACGGCGAGACGATGATGGCCATCCATCACGAACAGGGCGTTCCTCTCGACCGCGATGGGCACGGTCCAGAAGCCATGGCGCAGAATGACGTCCTGAAGCCCGGCAACCCGGTCGGGGTCGACGTCTTCGGTCGGTATCAGGCTTTCTGGCGAAAGGAGACGATACTGCATCACGAGTGATCCGCTGTTTTCGTTCCCAATCATCATTAATATGAGTATCTTTGTCAAGATTAAATGAGAGGCGCTGCACAACCCATGGCTGAGACCGCCGCCCCCTCGCCTGCCAGGCAGATCGGCGCTGCGACATCGCGTCTGTTGAGTGGACGCGCCTTCATGATAAAAGTGGCATCAAATATATCACTTTAGGAGCATGCCATGAGCGATGCATTGTCGGCGCGCCCAAGGCCGCAGCCGGACGAGGCCCTGAAAGACCCGGCGGTGGACCGCGCTTTCATCGGCCGTCTGGTGCGGGAATTCTATCGCCGTGTTCGCAGCGATGCGCGTCTCGGCCCGATTTTCGCCGGAGAGATCAAGGACGACTGGGAACCGCACCTGGAAAAGATGACGGACTTCTGGTGCGCCGTGATCCTGAAGGATGGCAGCTATCACGGCCGACCCGTGCCTGCGCATGTGAAGCTCACCACCGTCGAGGAATCCGACTTCGACATCTGGCTCGGCATCTTCCGGCAGACGGTTGCAGATCTGTGCGCGCCGGGCACCGCGGCGGTCTTCGTCGAGCGGGCCGAGCGCATTGCAAGGAGCCTGCGGCTGGCCATGTTCTTCCGCCTGCCTGCAGCGCTCGGACCGGATGCGGCGCGTGCGAGGAGTGCAGGCAATGCGTGAGAACGAAACCAGCCCCGCAGCGCTCGCCGCCTATGGCTTCATCGCCCTCATCTGGCTGGGCATGGTGTGCGGCGTTTCCTTTCTGGCCACACCGGTGAAATTTCAGGCGGGCTCGATGTCGCTGCCTGTCGCGCTGGAGATCGGCAATGTCACCTTCGCAGCCTTTTCGCGCGTTGAATGGGCGCTGGCCGTCCTGCTGATGATGGCGACGGTGTTCGTTTATCGGCGACGCGTGCTTCTTCTGACGACGGCGCTTCTGGTGGTGATCCTCGCTGTGCAATCCTTCTGGCTTCTGCCCGTGCTTGACGCGCGCATGGCTGCCGTCATTGCCGGTTCGCCGCTGCCAGCCTCCATGCATCACTTCATCTACGCTTCCGGCGAGGGCCTTAAAGCGCTACTCCTGCTTGGCGCATCGCTTTGCGCCCTGTTCGGTCTGGTGCGCTCCCACAGGGTTTCCGGCGCAGCGCAGGGGTGACGCCATGCGTATGACGCAGCAGACGGATTATGCGCTCAGGATGCTGATTTATCTGGCGCTGCGGGGCGATGCCGGTTGCACGGTGAGCGAGGTGGCGAATGCCTATGATCTGTCGCGCAACCATCTGCTGAAAGTCGCGCGTCGGCTTTCGCAGATGGGTGTGGTGACCACGGAGCGCGGCCGCTCCGGTGGCATCGCGCTGGTGCGTGCGCCGGAGGAAATCACCCTTGGTGCGGTGGTGCGGGAGATGGAGGAAAGTTTCGCGCTGGTCGCCTGCATGGGCGGTGGCGCGACGCGCTGCGCACTGAACCCGGCCTGCCGCCTGAGGGGCGTCGTGGCCGAGGCGCTGGATGCATATCTGGCGGTGTTCGACCGCTATTCGCTTGCCGATCTCGTGGCCGAGCGTTCCGCGCTTGCCGGGCTTCTGGGCCTTGCGCTGGAGCCTCCTGCGGCCCCGGCCCTGAACTAAAGCCGGGCAGGAAACCCGCCCGGCATAGCCCTGCCCGGATCAGTTGGCGGCGAGTTTTTCCGGCAGCGCTTCAAACAGTTCGGCAAAGTGCTTCTTCGCCTTGCCGGGGTGCTTGACCTTCGCCGCAGCGTCGGCATTTCCCGGCTCGCCGACCACCACCAGGGCGACCATCCCCATGCCGTAATGCGGGGTGCATTTGACGCCGTAAATGCCTTCTTCCGTCAGCGTCACCGAGAAATCCTTGCTGACCTTGCTGCGGAATGTTTCGGCGCCCTCAGGAACCATGCCCTTGATGGTCTCGGCATTGTGGCCGGGATCGACCGAGACGAAATTGATCGTGTCGCCGGGCTGCGCGCGAACGAAATCCGGCTCGAAAACCATCACGCCCTTCTCGCCCTTGTTGAGCATCCTGATCTCAAACTCGGCGGCGAAGCCGGGCGTTGCGACGATGCCAAGGGCAAGGCCGGCAACTAGTGCCACGGCGGCAGTTTTGATCGCTTTCATGAATGGTCTCCTGGGTTCGGCTTCGAACGCTTGATATCGACGGCTCCTTCTAGCCGTCGACATGGAGGCACACTTTGCGATTGGTCAAACAGGCCGCATTTGAGCGCAGCTTTTCTACTGGAATGCGTTCTCGTCTATCGGCCAGATTGGGCGGGCGAGTTTGGTGTATCCCGCCGTCTTCGGATTGTTCGGATAGCACCCTTCCACCGCCGCGTAGATGATCTCTTCCGCGATGGGCGCAAAACCCGCATGGAAGTGGTTGGTCGACTTGATGAGAAGCACCTGCTTTTCCAGCGGATCGACCCCGAGATTGGAAAAGATATCCGGCTCGAAGGTCTGGGTGCGGTTGGTGTTGAGCACGATGTCGATCTCGGTGCCGACAAGCCGCACCACAGCCGCCGGGCCAAGTGTGACGCGGCTGGTGCCGAAGGTCTGCCACCCTTCTTCCGCCAGCCTGCGGATTTCGAATGTGCCGTCAAATGGCGTGCCACTGGCCGCATTCGCCTTGCCGCCGATGCGCATGTCGAGAATGGTGCCCTCGCCCGCGCCATGGGCAAAGCCGACGACCTGCGGATCCCAGATGGTCGCGACACCCGCGCGCGTGATGCCGCTTTCAACAAGCGCATGCAAAAGCGCGGTGTTGTCGCCTGCGGTTCCGCCACCGGGATTGTCCCACATATCCGCGATCACGACGGGTTTTCCGCTCCTGCCGCCGGCGCCGGCTTTCGCGATGGCGTCATCGATGGAGAGGCTGTTCATCGCGGTCACGCCACGCATGCCGCGCACCTCCAGCCCCAGTTCTTCGGCCAGTGCGTCACCGGCCTCCGGCGCATTGTTCGTGACGACCATGACCTGCGTGCCAAGCTCGGGCACATCGCCGCCCATGAAGCCATGGATCAGCGAGACCGAGAGAACGCCCCTACTGCCCTGCAGCGCCTTCATGCGGTCCACGAAGGAGCGCATGGGCTCGCGGCTCGTGGGAAAGACGTCGATCATGCGGCAGTCGAAGGTGGAGATCACGGGGCGTATTTCGCCGCGCGTGGCGCGCAGCGCCAGATCCACCACATGCTCGGCGCGCTCCAGAAAATCCGTATGCGGAAACTCCAGAAAGGCGGCGAGAATGTCCGCCGCCGCAACGCGCTTCGCCGTCAGATGGCTGTGCGGGTCGAGTTCGGCGGCAACGATCACATTGGGGCCGACGATCTCGCGCACACGGGCGAGCAGATCGCCCTCGCAGTCGTCGAGCCCGCGCGCCACCATCGCGCCGTGCAGGCCGAGCACCACGCAGTCCACCGGCATGGCGGCCCGTAGCTGATCGAGAATCTCATCGCGCAGCGCCTCATAGACATCGAGACGGACATAACCGCCCGGTTCCGCCCAGGTGGCGGTGCCCTCGATCAGGGTGAACCCCTCCTCCTTCGCCCGCCTCCTCAGAACCGGGATCGGCGCGGAACAGAGCGTCGGGGTTTCGGGATGGTCGCCGGGTCCGGCGTAGAAAGCCATCTCGAAATCCCCGCGATCCGTGGGGATGGGCGAAAAGGTGTTGGTTTCGGTGGCGAGCGACGCCGTGAAGACACGCATGCGATGAGATTCCGGTTTGTCTGGATCAGAGCGGCTTGTAGGCGACGGCCTCGACCTCGATCTTGATGTCGAGCATCAGCCGCGATTCAACGGTGGTGCGGGCCGGTGGATCCTTGGGGAAGTGCTTTCCATAGACGGCGTTGAAGGGGCCGAAATCGCGCGCGTCTTCCAGCCAGACGGTCGTCTTGACCACATCGTCCAGCGAGCAGCCGGCGAGCGCCAGCGCGGCCTTGACGTTGGCCATCACCTGCTGGGTCTGCTCGGTGATGCCGCCCTGAACGACAACGCCATCCTCACCAACGGGCACCTGGCCCGAAATGTAGACGAAGTCACCGGCGCGAACGGCGGGGGAAAGCGGCACATGGGATGTGCCAAAGCACTGCTTGGTCATCGATAAACTCCGTTTTGAGACCTATTTCACCGCGCCGATGGCGAGGCCGCGCACGAGATAGCGCTGCAACCAGGCAAAGATGATGGCGACGGGAATTGTGGCGACGAACGTGGCCGCCATGACATGGTGCCATTCGACCGTGTAGCGGCCGGCAACCAGCGAGAAGATCTGGATCGGCAGCGTGTAGCTCTCCTGCCGCCGCAGCATGGTGAGTGCGATCACGAACTCGTTCCAGGCATTGATGAAGGAGAAGATGGCGGTGACCGTCATCGCCGGAAGGGCAAGCGGCAGGAACACCATCACCAGCGCCTTTGCCGGGCTCGCGCCCTCGATCCAGGCGGCTTCCTCCAGATCCTTCGGGATGGTGGAGAAATAGCTCTGCAGCATCCACACCGTGAAGGCGACGTTGAACGCGCCATAGACGAAGACGATGGAATTCACATTGTCGAGCAGGCCGAGCCACACGACCAGTCGGAACAGGCCGATCACCAGCACGATGGGCGACAGCATCTGCGTGACCAGAAGGAACTGGCGGAAGAAGCCCTGTCCCGCGAAACGGAAACGGCTCATCGCATAGGCTGCGGGAATGGAGACGGCGAGCGCCAGCACGGTCGACAGAACCGAAACATAGACCGAGTTCCACAACGCATTGCCGAAATTGGTTACGGCCCACATGTCGATGAAGTTGCGCCATGCCGGCTCGCGCGGCCACCAGGTGGGCGAGAGCACTTCATTTGCCGGCTTGATCGCGGTGATGAACATCACGGCGAACGGGAACAGGATCAACACGATGAGCGGCGAGAGCAGCGCCCAGTAGAGGAAGGATTTCTTCAGCTTCGGGCTCATGTGCGCTCCCTCCGCATGGCCAGCGAGACATAGAGAACGGTGAAGGCAAGCAGCAGCACGAACATCATCACCGAAAGGGCCGAGGCCTCGCCGAGTTTCCCGAAGCGGAAGCCCAGCTTGTAGAGATAGGTGACGAGAATGTCGGTGGAGTTCGCAGGACCGCCCTGCGTGGTGGCCCAGATGATCGGGAACGAGTTGAACACATAGATCATGTTCAGCACGATGGAGATGTTCAGGAACGGCTTCATCAGCGGCAGGGTGATCTCGCGGAATGTCTGCCAGCGCGACGCGCCCTCAAGCTTCGCCGCCTCATAAAGATCGTCGGGAATGGAGGAGAGGCCGCCCAGAAAGATCGTCGTGGTGAAGGGCACTGTGACCAGAATGCCGATCATGATCTGCACCGGAAAGGCGGTGGAGGCGCGGGCGAGCCACTGGATGTTCTGGTCGATGAGACCGAGGCCATGAAGGCCGGAATTGAGCATGCCGCTTTCGCCGTTCAGCGCCCAGCGCCAGACAATGGCGGTCATGGTCAGCGACACGGCCCAGGGCAGCATGATGATGACGCGCGCAATCGCGCGGCCATAAAAATCCTCATTGAGGATCATGGCGACGGGCACGGAAACGACGAGCGTGCCGATGACAATGGCGCCGGTCCAGATGAAGGTGCGCCACAGCGCGCCCAGAAAATCCGGATCGGTGAAGACCGCCACGTAATTTTCGACACCGTTGAAACCGCGCAACTGGCCGAAACGATTGACGTCATTGAGCGAAATCGTGCCGAGCTGGTAGAGCGGCCACAGGATGATGAACGCGGCGAGCAGGAACCCCGGCAGGATCAGCAGATAGGGATTGGTCAAAGGCGAGCGGATCATGGTCCCGTCACGTTTTGCCGGCTCATCGCCGGATGAAACTTGGAAGTCAGCATGCGCGGCGCTGGGCCGCGCATGCCGGTTCGGTCAGGCCGTGATCAGTTGCCGAGAATGCTGTTGATCTCGCCGGCAGCGGCATCAAGCGTGGCCTTGGCCTCGCCATTGCCCAGATAGATGGTCTGGACCGCATCCGACGTGGTGGCCGCGATCTCCTCCCAGCCGGCGATGACCGGTGCAAAGCGGGCGTCCGGCAGAAGCGCGGTGAACTCCTTCAGATCGGCATTGTCGGCAAAGGCCGGCTGCGCCGCGACTTCCGGATTGACCGGCAGGAAGCCCTCGCCGGAGGTGAACTTGGCGCGCCATTCGGTGGTGAACAGCTGATCGAGGAACTTCCAGGCCAGATCCTTGTTCTCGGAATTCTCGAACATGATGATGGAATCGGTCACGCCATAGGTGCCACGGTCACCCTCGGGACCGGCCGGAATGGCCGCCACGCCATATTTGAGATCCGGCGCTTCTTCCTTGATCTGGTTGGAAAGGAACGGCGCGGTGATCATCATGCCGACCTTGCCCTGCTTGAACAGGTTCTGCACGTCCTCACGATTGTAAGAGGTGACGCCCGGCTGCGTTGCGCCGGAATCGATCAGCGACTTGTACATTTCCGCCGCCTTGTAGCCGGCGTCGGTGTCGAGGCCGGACGTGCCGTCTTCTTCCACCAGCTCGCCGCCATAGGCCCAGAACGCATAGTAGAAATAGACGTCCGTCTCGATTTCCTTGCCCTGAAGTCCGAAGCCGGCAATATCATCGCCCAGCGCGCCGATCTTCTTGGCTGCCTCGGCAAGCTCATCCCACGTGTCGGGAACTTCGGTAATGCCGGCCTGCTCGAACAGGTCCTTGTTGTAATACATGGCGCGGGCCGATGCGGCGACCGGCAGCCCATAGGTCTTTTCCTGCATCACCGAAGGCTCAAGGAAGACCGGGAAGAAGCGATCTTTGAAGTCCTGAGTCATGTAATCATCGAGCGGCGCGGCAATGCCCTGATCCACAAAGTCGATCAGCCAGCGCGTTCCGATGATCGAGAGATCGGCATTGGCGCCGCCGGAAATATCGGTGGTCAGCTTTTGCAGAAGCACATCCCACGGCACCACTTCGACCTGGATTTCGGAGCCCGGATTGGCTTCCTCAAAGGCTTTTGCGGCTTCCTCGAAATACGGGCCGGTTTTCGAGCTGTATTCCGCAACGGTCACGCGCACGGTCTCTGCATGCGCCCATCCCATCGCGGCTAACAAAGCAGCGCCGGCAACGGCTGTCCTGAGTGCAGTCCTTTTCATGTCTGTCTCCCTGTTCCTCTCTTGGGTTCCTGTTCCATCTCCCGTTCGGGAGGCGGCGGCCTGACCTGTTTTCCCGGCTGCCTTCTCGGCGTGAGCGGCAATCTTTTATGTAATTTTTTTACAGAAATTCGCTTCTGGCAAGGAAAATCGCACAATCGTGTTGCTAAATTACGATTTTTCGGCAAGCTTTAGATGTCGGCTGGTGTAACTGCCGACGCCCCGTCTGCCTGTGAAACGAAAAACACGAGCACAAAAGCGGCGGACGAAACGAGCGAATGAATGGGAGTGCAATGATCGATCTTGGTGGCCAGAGAATCGTCGTAACGGGCGCGGCCGGTGGCATTGGCCGGGCCATGGTGGAGGTTCTGTCGGGTTTCGGGGCTTCAGTCGTCGCGTGCGATCTGGATGAGGCTGACTTATCGTTCGACGGCGTTGCCGAGGCGCAGCGTTTCGACCTGCTGGACGATAAAGCGGTCGAGGCGGCTGCAAAACGGATCTGCGAAAACGGGATCCCTTCCGCCATCATCTCCAATGCCGGGTGGACACGCGCCGAAACGCTGGATGATGTCACGCCCGAAGCGCTGACCCATGAGCTGAACCTCAATCTGCGCAGCGCGGCGCGTCTTTCGCAGGCGTTTCTGCCCGCCCTGCGCCAGCGCGAAGGCGGTGCGGCCTTTGTTTTCATCTCCTCGATCAACGCGCTTTCCCATTACGGCAACCCCGCCTATGCGGCTGCCAAGGCGGGGCTGATCGCCTGGATGCGCGCGGTCGCCACGGAAGAAGGCCGGAACGGGATCCGCGCCAATGCGATCACACCTGGTTCCGTTCGCACCATGGCGTGGGATCATCGCATCGAGCGCGACCCGGAGATTCTCGGCAAGGTCGGAGCGCTTTATCCGCTGCGCCGCATGGTGGAGCCCACGGAAGTGGCGCGCGCCGCCGCTTTCCTCGCCTCCCCGCTTTCAAGCGGCATCACCGGCACGGTGCTTCCCGTGGATGCAGGCATTTCCGCCGGAAACCTGCCCTTTCTCGAACAGATCGCCGGCTAAGGAGCCCCTTCATGGCTGAGTTGAAACTGACGGATATCTGCAAACGCTACGGCTCTCTGACAGTCATCGAGAAACTGTCTCTGGCCATCGACGATGGCGAGTTTGTCGTTCTGGTCGGGCCGTCCGGCTGCGGCAAGTCCACGCTTCTGCGCATGATTGCGGGGCTGGAAGCGATCAGCGCCGGCGACCTCATGATCGGCGGCGCGCGCGCCAACGATATCCCGCCACAGAAGCGGGACACCTCTATGGTGTTCCAGTCCTATGCGCTCTTTCCGCATATGAGCGTGCGCGACAATATCAGCTTCGGTCCGCGCGTGCGCGGCGAGCCCAAGGACGAAACGGAGCGCCGCATCAAAAAGGCGGCTGAAATTCTCAATCTTGGCGACTATCTGGATCGCAAGCCGGGACAGCTTTCCGGCGGTCAGCGCCAGCGCGTCGCCATGGGCCGCGCCATCGTGCGCGATCCGAAAGTATTCCTGTTCGACGAGCCCTTATCCAATCTCGACGCCAAGCTGCGCATCCAGATGCGCACCGAGATCAAGGCGCTGCATCAGAAGCTCGGCACCACCATCGTCTATGTGACCCACGACCAGATCGAAGCCATGACAATGGCCGACCGGATCGTTGTCATGAATGGCGGCAATATCGAGCAGGTGGGCACGCCGCTGGAGCTCTATGACAACCCCGCAAACACCTTTGTCGCCGGCTTCATCGGCTCGCCTGCCATGAGCTTCCTTCAGGCGCGGACGGAAAGCGCCGATGGCGCGCCGGTTGCCGTTCTGGGCGATGGCAGCAAACTGCCCATCGCCGCCGGCGCGGGCGACGGACGCCCGGTCACGATCGGCATCCGGCCTGAATCCTATGTGCGTGACCCGCAGGGACCGCTGGCGCTCAAAGTGGCGGTGGTGGAGCCGACAGGACCGGAAATCCATGTGTTCGGAACGATTGCGGGCGAGGATGTGCGCGTCGTCCTGCGCGACCGCGATCTGCCGCGGCCCGGTGAGGAATTGCGGCTTGCGGTGCCCGTCGAGCACGTGCATCTGTTCGACCACGACAATGGCCAGCGACTGAAGGCAGCCTGAAAATGGACGAACGCGCGCCCAACGACACGGAACGAACGGTCGATATCATCGCCCGGCTGCAGGACCGGCTGGAGCGGGGGCGCGGCGCGGAAATTCGTCTGGTCGAGAGCATTCTGGCCGACCCGCATTTCGCGGCGCATGCGCCGATTGCGCAGATCGCCGAACGGGCGGGCGTGAGCGAACCGACCATCACGCGGCTGGCGCGGGCGCTCGGTTTCCCCGGCACGCGCGACATGCGTTTTCACCTTGCGCAGGCGCTCGCCATTGGCGGGGCCTATCTGCGCGAGCCGAGCGCGCCGGTGGAGGAGCTACCGCTTTCCGGTCAGGTGGTCGCAAAGGTGGCGACCGGCGCACATGCCGCGCTCGACCTCATGTCGATGGCGCTGGCCGATATCGATCTGGAGCCGATGGCCCGCAGCATCAGCCGGGCAAGCCAGATCCTGATCTATGGCACTGGCGGCAGCTCGTCCTTTGCCGCCGTGGAATTGCAGAACCGGCTCTTTCGCCTTGGCCTGCACGTCACCGCCCACACCGATCCGCAATTGCAGCGCATGAGCGCTTCCGTTCTGGAGCCGAAAGCGGTGGTGATCGGGTTTTCCGTTTCGGGCCAGGCGCCCTCCGTCATGGATGCGGTGACCATCGCCCGCCAGTATGGCGCGCGGGCTTACGTGGTGACGACGCCCAACACGCCGCTGGCCGAGGCCGGCGACGCGCTTCTGCCGCTGACCTTCAAGGAAGACGGCAATCTCTACAAACCTTCCTCCATGCGGTATGCGCTGCTGGCGAGCGTCGACATCATCGCCATGGCGACGGCCCTGACGCTCGGCAAGAAGGTGCTTGAACCGCTGCGCCGCGTGCGCCATAGCCTTGCCAGCCAGAATATCCGCGATCCCGAACTGCCCATTGGAGACTGATGCCGTGCGCATTCTCGACCTGGAAACGCCGGCGGTGGTCATCGACCGCGCCAGGGCGAAAGCCAACCTTGTTCGTGCCCAGGCCTATGCCGACGAACATGGCCTGAAGCTACGCCCGCACATCAAGACGCACAAACTGCCCATGTTCGCAAAGCTTCAATGCGACCTGGGCGCAGTGGGCATTACCTGTCAGAAAATCGGTGAGGCCGAAGTGATGGCCGATGCCGGGATTTCCGACATCTTCATTCCCTACAACATTCTGGGCGCGGGCAAGCTCGACCGGCTTCTGGCGCTGCACCGGCGCATCACCATCTCGGTCACCGCCGACAGCGCGGTGACGGTGGAGGGTTATGCTGCGCATTTCACCGATCCCAATCATCCCCTTCCGGTTCTCATCGAGTGCGATACGGGCGCGGGGCGCTGCGGCGTGCAGACGATGGAAGAGGTCGTGACGCTCGCGAAAGAGATCGACGCAGCACCTGGCCTGCGCTTCGAAGGCTTGATGACCTATCCGCCGCGCGGGAAACTCGCCGAGGTGGAAGAATGGCTGAGCGAGGCCATCGCTGCACTTGAGAAAAACGGCCTCAGGGCGAACACGGTTTCCAGTGGCGGCTCGCCCGATTTCTACGAGGCGGGAAGCGTGAAGAGCGCGACCGAGCACAGGCCCGGAACCTATATCTATTCAGACCGGATGCAGGTGGCTTTCGGCCATGGCACGCTGGAAGACTGCGCGTTTACGGTGCTTGCCACGGTGGTGAGCCGCCCGACGGAGAACCGCGCGGTCATCGATGCGGGCTCCAAGGCGCTCGCCGCCGACCTCGCGCCCGTGCCCGGCCATGGTCACATCGTGGAATATCCCGATGCGGTGATTACCGGGCTCAGCGAGGAGCACGGCGTGATCGATCTTTCAGGCTCTGCCAAAAAACCTCAAATCGGCGAGAAAGTGCGCATCATTCCCAACCATGTCTGCCCGGTGTCCAACCTCTATGACGAGGTGAACCTTGCCGATGGCGACATCGTCACCGAGACCGTTCCGGTCGCCGCGCGTGGCCGCCTGACCTAGAGCAATTCCAGGAAAAGTGGGGACGCTCTAGACCCTGCCCCAAACCCCATCATCAAGACGGAGGAGCTGATGAACTACGACAAGAATCCCTTTCCCGAAGGCGACGCCGACCGTCATTACTTATGGGAGATGCTGGTGCGGCGCGATATCGACGCGTTCCTCTCGCAGGACTGGTCGATGGTGGAAGGGGATTTTGCCGAAGACCGCTTCTTTGGCATGCACGCGCATTTTTTGAGCGATGCGGATTCCTGGCGGCTTCAGTTTCCCAACGTCGAGACCTATCGCGACGAGTGGCTGCGTCAGGGCAAGGAAACGGCGGCCACTACGTTTGCCGAGCCGCTGCGCGAAGCCCTGTTCCGTGTTACCAACATGCGCGACATCGACATCGATGGCGACCGCGCGGTGCTGCACAAGAAGTTCAACGGCATGGTTGCCAAGGCCGACGGCACCGTCGACCGGCTGAACTGGCAAACGCTCTATTTCTGCTCGAAGATCGACGGGCGCTGGAAGATCACCGGCTTTGTCGGTTACATGCCGAACCCGCTTTGCACCTGATTTTCATAAGCTTGCGCTAACATTTTCAAGCGCCCGTCGGGCCTTTCGCCCGGCGGCGCTTTTTGTCAGAGGCGCTTGCCGGTCTCGGCATCGAAGAGATGCGTCATGCCCTTCTGGATGGCAAGCGGCAGCGTGTCGCCGGGGGCGACCTGCGCGCTGCCGGACAGCCGGGCGATCAGTTCGCCGCCCGCGCCATTGGCGCCGGACAGTTTGCCGTGAGCAAGCGTGTCCGCACCAAGCGTTTCCACTGCGGTGACCGACAGGTTGAGCGTGGCCTCATCCGCCGAAACAAGCTGCAGATGCTCCGGGCGCACGCCGAAGAGAAGCGGCCGGCCAGCTTCTGCGGGCTGGGCGTCGAGCGCCAGCTTGCCGCCGCCTTCCAGCTCAAAATCCTGACCTGAAACACTGCCCTGCAGAATGTTCATGGCCGGCGAACCGATGAAGCCGGCGACAAAGCGCGTGGCCGGACGTTCATAGACATTCATCGGCGTGTCGATCTGCTCGGCAATGCCGCCATTCATGACCACCAGCCGATCGGCCAACGTCATGGCTTCCACCTGATCATGCGTCACGTAAAGCGCGGTGGTGCCCACCGAGCGCTGCATCTGCTTGATCTCGAGACGCATCTGCACACGCAGCTTGGCATCGAGGTTGGAAAGCGGCTCGTCGAACAGGAAGACGGCAGGATTGCGCACGAGCGCGCGGCCCATGGCGACACGCTGGCGCTGACCGCCGGAAAGGGCGCGCGGCTTGCGGTCGAGATAGGGCTCGAGCTGCAGCATGGTGGCGGCCTTGTCGACCCGCTGGCGGATCTCGTCCTTCGTCTTGCCGGCAATCTTCAGGCCATAGGCCATGTTGTCGAACACGCTCATATGCGGATAGAGCGCGTAGTTCTGGAACACCATGGCGATGTCGCGCTCGCGCGGTTCCAGATCGTTGACCAGCCGGCCGTCGATTTCCATCGTGCCGCTGGTGATGCGCTCAAGGCCTGCGACCATGCGCAGAAGCGTGGACTTGCCGCAACCGGAGGGGCCGACAATGACGATGAACTCGCCATCGGCCACATCGAGGCTTACGCCGTGAATGACCTCGGTCTTTGCGTAGGATTTGCGGATATCGCGAATGGAAATCGTCGCCATGCCGATTTCGGTCCTTCTATTTTTCTGTCTCGACGAGGCCTTTGACGAACAGGCGCTGCATGAAGATCACCACAGCCACCGGCGGCAGAACGGCCAGCATGGCGGCTGCCATGGTCACGGGCCAGTTGCCGTAGTCATCGGCGGTCGGCATCATCTGCTTCAGCCCCATCACGATGGTGTTCATCTCCGGCTTTGTGGTGATGAGCAATGGCCAAAGGAACTGGTTCCAACCATAGATGAAGAGGATCACGAACAGCGCTGCGATGTTGGTCACCGAGAGCGGCAGCAGGATGTCCTTGAAGAAGCGCAGCGGCCCCGCGCCATCGACGCGCGCAGCCTCCACCAGCTCGTCCGGCACGGTCATGAAGAACTGGCGGAAGAGGAAGGTGGCGGTTGCCGAGGCGATGAGCGGCAGGATCAGGCCGGTATAGGAATTGAGCAGGCCAAGCGAGGCCACGACCTCATAGGTCGGCACGATACGCACTTCCACCGGCAGCATAAGCGTCATGAAGATCGCCCAGAAGGCGAGCATGCGGAAGGGGAAGCGGAAATAGACGATTGCATAGGCCGACAGGATGGAGATCGCGATTTTGCCGATCGCAATGCCCATGGCCATGATGAACGAGTTGAACAGCATGCGCCCGACAGGCGCGGTCACGCCCGAAGCCAGCGCCTCGCTGTAATTGTCGATGAGATGCGGCCCGGGCAGCAACGGCATGGGCGGGCGGATGATGTCAAAATGCGTCAGCGTCGAGCCGACGAAGGTGAGATAGATCGGGAAGCAGACGATGGCGATGCCGATGATCAGCACCGCATGCATCAGAATGGTTCCAAAACCCCGTTTTTCGACCATGATCCGCCCTCCTCAGTAATGCACGCGCCGCTCGATGAAGCGGAACTGGATGACGGTCAGAATGCCCACGACAACCATCAGGATGACGGACTGGGCGGCGGAGGAGCCGAGGTCCTGCCCGACGAAACCGTCGGAATAGACCTTGTAGACGAGAATGGTGGTCGACTGACCGGGGCCGCCTGCCGTCATCGTGTGAATGATGCCGAACGTCTCGAAGAAGGCATAGACGATGTTGACCACCAGCAGGAAGAAGGTGGTGGGCGACAGAAGCGGGAAGATGATCGTGCGAAAGCGGTGCCACTTGCCCGCGCCGTCGATGGCAGCAGCCTCGATCAGGCTCTTCGGAATGGCCTGCAGACCGGCCAGGAAAAACAGGAAATTGTAGCTGATCTGCTTCCACGCGGCAGCGAGGATGACAAGCGACATGGCCTGACCGCCATTGAGAACCGGGTTCCAGTCGATGCCGATGGCCTTCATGTAAAAGGCGATGACGCCGATGGAGGGCTGGAACATGAACAGCCACATCACGCCGGCAACGGCGGGCGCGACGGCGTAGGGCCAGATCAACAGCGTCTTGTAGGTCCCCGCGCCTTTTATGACCTGATCGGCCATAACGGCGAAAAGCAGCGCGACCGACATGGAAACCACCGTCACGAAGAAGGTGAAGACCGCCGTCGTGATGAACGACTTGAGATAATACGGGTCGCTGAAGAGATATTCGAAGTTCGAGAACCAGACGAACTGCGCGCCCAGACCGAACGGATCAGGCAGAAGCAGCGACTGGTAGAGGGCCTGTGCGGCAGGCCAGAAGAAAAAGACAATGGTCACCAGAAGCTGCGGCGCAAGCAGCAGATATGGCAATAATCGATTGTCGAAGGTTACGCGTTTTTCCATGGGCCGACCAAATGATACGGGGCCGGCAGCTGTTGTGCCGGCCCCGCAATTTTACAAGATTAGCGCGTCGACTGCTCGAAGCGGCGCAGCAGCTGGTTGCCGCGGTTCACAGCTTCGTCGAGTGCGGTCTTGGCGTCTTTCTCACCCTGCCATACGGCTTCCAGTTCCTCGTCGATGATGGCGCGGACCTGATCGAAATTGCCGAGACGGATGCCCTTGGAGTTGTCCGTCGGGGCCTTGCCGGTCATCTGCAGGATGGCGATGTCGGTGCCCGGGTTCTCGTCGTAGAAGCCCTGCTCCTTGGTCAGCTCGTAAGCGGCGGTGGTGATCGGCAGATAGCCGGTGTCCTGATGCCACTGAGCCTGCACTTCGGCGCTGGAGAGGTAGTTCAGGAAGTCGGCAACGCCGGCATATTCCTCGCCCTCATGGCCCGACATGACCCACAGCGATGCGCCGCCGATGATCGTGTTGAAGGGCGCGCCTTCCGCATCCGCCCAGTAAGGCAGGTTCGTCACGGTGAACGGGAAGTCGGCCTCGGCCTTCACACCGGCATAGCCAGCGGAGGATTCGGTGAACATGGCGCACTCGCCCGAACGGAAGCGCGCACCGCCCTCATTGCGGCGGCCGGAATAGCTGAACAGGCCGTCTTTCGCCCATGCGCCCATCTTGTCGATGTGCTTCACCTGCAGGTCGCCATTGAAAGCGAGCTCGGTGTTGGTGCCGGCAAAGCCATTGGCTTCCGTGGCGAACGGCACATTGTGATAGGCGCTCAGGTTCTCAAGATGAATCCAGGACTGCCATGCCGTCGTGAGCGGGCACTCGGAGCCCGATTCCTTCAGCTTGACGAGGATTTCCTCAACTTCCGACCATGTAGCCGGCTTGGTTTCTGGGTCGAGACCGGCAGCCTCAAGCGCGTTCTTGTTGATGTAGAGAACGGGCGTGGAGGAGTTGTAGGGCAGCGACAGCATCTCGCCGTCGGTGTTCGTGTAGTAGCCGGCAACCGGCGCGAGATACGCGCTCGGGTCGAAATCGGCTTCGGCTTCCGCCATCACTTCGTAGACCGGCTTGATCGCGCCCTTGGCAGCCATCATCGTCGCGGTGCCGACTTCGAACACCTGCAGGATGTGCGGCTGTTCGCCGGCGCGGAAGGCGGCGATGCCTGCGTTCAGAGCTTCCGAATAGTTGCCCTTGAGCGTGGCAACGACTTCATACTGGTCCTGGCTGGCGTTGAAGTCCGCTACCTGCTTGTCCAGAAGTTCACCGAGACGACCGGTGAAAGCATGCCAGAACTGGATCTGGGTTGCTTCGGCCTGTGCGACGCCGACCATTGCCGGCAGCGCCACCGTTAAAGCAGTCGCGGCGGAAAGCATTGCGCGAAATTTCATCTCTTATCTCCCTGTAGAGCTGGTCGCCGATTTTGAAACCGATCTCTCTTGACCAGCTATTGTTACCGTTGGATGACAACACCTGAAGAACAATATGTCTATACCTGTCGGACACAGAATTTTCATATTACTTTCATTTACCTTCGTTTTTGGCATAGCGAAAGAGGCATTCGATGCGGCGTTTTTGTCGCGCGTGCGGCGCGCGGAAGCACACTGCTTTCGCGTGTCACCGCGGCAGTGCGCATCAATTGGCAGGGTATTCAGACAATGCGCCTGGCAGCCACGACAACTGCATTTATTTAATTGTGGATGGCATTGCAGCCGCGCAGGGCGACGGGGAACAGCCGCCATCACTTGGCGACAGCAGCCGTCTCACGACCTGAAGGAACATCCGAATCGTCAATGCCATGAGCCGGCGCGCATGGGACGGCGTCGGTCCAGACAGCTAGAAACGCGCCGTTATGGAACCCTGCAGGTTCCAGTCGCCGGCCTGCGTGTTTCCACCGTCACTGAGAGCAACGCCGGCTATGAAACTGGCTGAGAAGGTTTCGCCGACACTGTAATCGAACCCCACTCCAAGCCCGCCCAGCGTCGTGCTCCGGTCCGTGCTGTGATCGCCCCCGAAGCCGAGATCGGCGAAGAAGTAGGGGGACAGGCTGTCCTGAACGGGCGGAAGCCAGTCGCCCCCGACCCCGTCTCCCAGCAGCGAGATGTTCGGCAGACGCAACTCGTTGCGCCAGATGATGCCGCTGTCCACGCTCACATCATCGTAATTGTAACCACGCACCGCATAGCGCCCGCCAAGAGAGACGCGCTCGGTATCCGGCAGCGCCTCGCCGGCAAGGGTTCCCGAGAGTGAGGAAATCCAGGAAAGCTGAGCCGGCAGTGGCGTGGCGCGGGTGAGATCCATGGCCAGGTAGGCATATCGAAGGTCATCGATACGACCGTTGGAAAACGGGTGCCAGCTGGCCATGTCATTGCCGTGAAGCACACCGCCCGGATTGGCTTTCACGCGCACATCGACGACCGTTTTGCCCCAGCGGTCTTCGAAATCCCCGCTCCAGCCCAGCACCAGCTGGAAAAGCTCCGCACTCCCCTCTGCCACCGACACGCCGTTGAACAATGTACGGCGTTCGAGACGCTTGAACTCAACACCGCCATAGATGTCGCCCCAATAGCGTCCCGGCAGGATGTTGGAGACCGCCGACCGATAGATCACCGGCAGTTCGAACGTGGTGTTCTCAATGGTGAAAAAGCGGTTCGGCCGGTCGCTGCTCGCAACCAGGGCCGGGGCGATTTCCAGACTTTGGCGGGCGAAGGTCGGGATGGTCAATCTGCCCGCATGACTGATGTAACCCGGATAATCACCCTCCCGCGGAATGATGATCCCCGGGTCGCTCCAGATGTCGTCGCTTGCCGTCATCTGATAGGAAATCCAGGGTGCGCCCGGCAGGGGCAGACGCGCAGAACCACCAAGGAAATAGCGGTCCCGCCCGGTGTCGCTTGAGCCGGAATTCGACCAGCCGGCAAAAACCTGCCAGGGCCGCTGCGTCCGGATCATGACGTCAAGATTGCTGAGCGCGGTGTCCTCGCCGGGCCGAAACACCCCTTCGGCGCGCCGGTATGGGGTGCGGTTCAGCCAGTTCAGATCCTCTTCCAGCGCCCGTGCATCGATTTTCTCTCCGCGCGCCGCGCGCAGCCCCTTCCGGATGCCCTCGGCTTCGCCAGCGGCGACGCCTTCGACCGTCACATCGCCTGTGCGGAACTCTATGACGCGAACCTGCAGCACACCGCTGGTGATTTCCTGCGGCGGCAGGGTGACGGAGACAAACGGGTAACCGGCATCCCTGTAGACGCGGGCGATTGCCGCCTGGATTTTGCCCGCCAGCGCCAGGGTCAACGGCTCGCCGATGAACGCGCCCAGTGCAGTCTCGGCGGCCTGCCGGTCGATGATCTCGATTTTTCCCCCGACGCCTTTCGGCGGTGCAGCGGCAGCCGCATCATCTTCCCCGATCAGATAAACGCCGGCCAGATCAACCCCGAGCGGCGTCGTGTCTGTCGCACCGAACTCCTGTTCATCAACGCCGAGAGAAACCGGCTCACCCGGCGCAACCTGCGGCAGGTTGCGCTCGAGAGCCGACTGCGCAAAAGCTGCCGGATGAAGGAACAGGATGCCAGCGCTCAGTGCGATGGGCAGCGTCAGCAGATGCTGACGGATCGAAAACTCTGATGTCATCATCATTCCACCGCAGCGCTCAGCCATGCGCCGTAAGATCGGTTACAGGGGTAGACGGCCAGCGGGCCGCTTTCGCTGACAGCCACCGGTTCACAGGTCTCGGTCTTTCCATCCTCTGCTTCGATCAGCAGAGGCGGTGAAGACTCATATGCCTGAGGCTGGATATCGGGTGTCGGGATATTCGACCCGTCGAGGACGGTGAGAATGCCGCCGAGATAGGTCAGTTCGTAATTGGGCGAGAGCGCCAGTGAGCCCTGACCAATGGCGTATGCGCCGACCGGTGAGTTCAGGTTCGCCGTCGTGGACAGGCTGCCGCTCATCTGGTCGCCATTGACCAGCGATCCGGAAACGATGGCGTAGGTCAGCGCGGGATTGGCTTCGTCAATGTCGCGCTGCAGATCGTCCGCCCGCACCGTGACTGCGCGCCTGTTGACGGTCACGTCAGCGCCGGTGAAGGCGATCTGATAGTTGCCGCCAGCCGATAACGACCCCTGCGTGATCCCATAGGCGCCCACATCGCTGGTGGAGGTCGCGCCACTGGACAGCGCTCCGGTGAATACCGATGCGTTGTCGCCGCCGACCAGTCCGCTGTGGGAATAGCCAAGGGTCGGCGCACCGTCGCCATAGGTCATGCTCGCCGCATTCGCCGTCACCCACAGGGTCGCCGGCGTGATGGCGAGAGAACCCGATTCAAGCGTCAGATCATAGCCAAACTGGCCGGAATATAGCCCCGCCAGGGTCAGGTTGCCGCCTGTGTAGGTTCCGGCATCTGCGTTGGCTGCAAGATAGCCTGCCGTGCCGAAAATCCGGGAGCCGTCATAGGGGCCGCCATAAACGAGCGTTCCCACATCGGAACTTGCTGCGCTGCCGTCATAAACCTTGCTGACGCTGCCGCCCGTCACGCTGAGACCGGTCATGAAACCGCGCAGGAGCGGGGTCGTATACCCATCGTAGATGCGCCAGACCGCGCCTGTCCCGCCCTCATCATCAATGTTGAAGCCATAAGCGGTGAAGGTCGAGAGCTGCGTCATCTGCGCGCCTGTAAGGCCGGTCACGCCGGGAACCGTGGGATCATACGAGAAGCCGACAGCATCCGTCAGGCCAGACGCATCGGTGTCCCATAAAGTCGCGCTGAAGGAAGCGCCGGTATCGACGAGCCCTGCAATGCCGCCCTCATTGCCATCGCCGGCAGAGGCAGAGCCTGTGGCATAGGCTCTTGCAACCGATCCGGATGTAGCCAGTTGCCCCAGAAGGCCGCCCGCGAACGCGGCAGCCGACACGGCGCCCGTCGCATAGGAATCCGTGATCGACCCGTCATTCACGCCGGCCAGGCCACCGGCCCCGTTGCCGCCTGCCGTCACATTGCCGGTAGCGAAGGATTGCGTGATGGAGCCCGTATTGTACCCGACCAGACCGCCAAAGTTGAAGTTCAGGTTGATCGCGCCGCCGACGGTCACATTGCCGGTGGCGTAGGACTGATGGATCGTCGATCCGCCATAGGCGACACCAACCAGCCCCCCGATATCGCTGACGCCGCCAATGCCGGTCACCGCACCGGTGGCGGAGGATCGGGCGACCGTCCCATCCAGCGTGCCGACCAGACCGCCGATGCTGTGGGCTGTGCCGGAAACGTCCGTCGAGGTCTGCACATCACCGATGGTGGATCCGGCGTATCCAGCCAGTGCGCCAACATGACCATTGCCGGTGATGCTGCCGCCGGACAGGATGAGATCCGACAGGGACGAACCGGCAGCGGCATAGCCGAACAGGCCGACATAGTCGTCGGCGGCGCGGTCGATGGTCAGACCGCTGATCGCATGCCCCTGTCCGTCGAGACTGCCGCTGAATTCGGCGCCGTAGACGCCGATCGGGTCGAAGCCTGCACCGCCATTCCAGCCTGCCGTACCCGATGCATCGATATCGTTGGCAAGGACAAAGGCGCTGCCGAGAAGACCGCTCGATCCCACGCCCTGCAATCCATAGACATCCGCGATCTGATAGGGCGTTGCAGATGAGCCATCGCCCCCGAGCGCACGAAGGAACTCGCCGCCCGCTATGTTGAAATCATTGGCGTGGAAACCCGGAAGTGTGCTGCCGACCTGCGTCCAACTGGCGTCAGACTGGAACCGGTCGACATAGATGTCGCCGGTCACCATGGCGGCGACGTTGGTTGCGGTGCCTGTCCGGTCAACGCGCAGCCTGCCACTGGCGGCCGTCACCGATCCGTTGACCGTGATCGAAGTGTTGCTGGCATGACTGTAGAGAGTGAGTTCATTGGAACTCGCCCAGGCAAGGTCCCCGTTTACCGTCAGGTCGCCATTGACGGCCCCGACAAACACGGAACTCTTGTCGACAGAGAATGTGCCGCCGGTTGAAGCGGTCAGCCCGCCCCCTGCGTGCATACTCATGTTGAGTGAAAAGTCAGATCCGGCGTCCAGAACAATATCAAGGCTCTTGCCATTGTTGTCCGATCTCAGAACGCTGCCCGGAAGATTGGTTATGAAATCCAGATCGCTGTCGCTGAACGAACCCAGCGTGGCCTGCAGGTTCGTGGAAACATCCGTAAGAGCCGCGGCGTCCGTCTCGAGCCGGAACGTGTTGCCCCAGATGTCCGCGCCGGAGACCCCGCTGGCAGTCATGCGGTCGGAATAGGTTGCGCTTTGCGTGCTCTCACCATCGAGATAGGTGAGAACGCCGGCAGCGTCGAGCGATCCCGCATCGGTCAGGATATAGTAGTAGCCATTGGCGCCGGTAACGGCAGAGCCAAACAGGCTGCCGCCGGAAATGCCGCTGACATCAGCCCCGGAAAGCGGTGTGCTGCCGCTGTCAGCATAGGCCGTGCCCGAAACGGCAACCGGCGTCGAAGCATATTGCCAGCCGAAATAGGGGTAGAGGTCGTTGCCAGTGGCCCAGATGGTGTTGTTCAGGCTGAAGCCAAGCCCGAAGTCGAGCGAGCCCTGCATCTGCGCGGTGGTCCGGCTGCCGGTGTTGGTAACTGTCGGAGTATAGAACGCCGTATATCCGATCGCGTCGCTCTGTCCGGTCGTGCCAATGTCCCAGGCCGCGTTGGTCATGGATACATTGTTATTCCGGAGCGTACCAATAAGTGCGCCCGCATAGCCATCGGTCGCCACGCGCCCCGTGACAAAGGAGTTCATAATGGTCGTGTACCGGTCGGCCTCGCCAATGAGACCACCCGCAGAAGCACCATTGATGCCGAGCACCTGTCCGGCAAAATAGCTGTTCTCAATCGTGAGGTCCTCGGAGCCCCCGACAAGACCTCCAGCCACACGGAAGTTGCCTGACGCAACAACCGTCGCGGTCGAGTAGGAATTTTCGACCCTGTTGCTGTTGTCATTGGCGGTTCCAACGAGTCCGCCAGAACGCGATCCGGTTATTGTTCCAGTCGAGCTGGAATTCGATATGGTCAGCCCCTCAGTCACAATGCTCACCAGGCCACCGACGGCGCTGCCCGTGCCGTTTTCCGTGACAGAAACATCCGCATGCACATTGGTCATCGTCGATCTGTCGAGGTTTCCATGAAACCGGCCTACGACGCCTGCGCCCCACGTTTCTGTCTCAACCGTACCGCTGACAGTGACATTCGACATGTGATGACCGATGGCCCAGCCGCTGTTCTCACCGACCAGGATCGCTGTCTGGGAACCTCCGGTCACGCTGGCATTGGTGACGTTGAGGTCCTTGATTTCCGGCTCCGACGGAACGGCCCCCCCCCCAATAAGAAATGAGTGCAACATTGTGACCTGAGGGCCGGTTTATAAACAGCCCGTCGATCGTATGGCCCTGGCCGTCCAGATTGCCTGCCAGTCTGACGGGCCTGAACCCTGCGCCGCTGTTCCACCCCGACACTGGCGACGCATCGATGTCACTGACGAGCTGATAACTGAGTTGAGCAAACACCCCTGCTCGATGATCCCTGTCTGTGATTCCCTGAAGCCCGTAGATATCGGAGAGCTGATACGGGTTTGCTGCGGTCCCGTCCCCGCCGCGCGCCCGCACAAACTGCCCAGCATACTCATCAACCCGGAAGTCGCCCGCCTTGAATGATGGCAGGGCAGCCCCGACCTGCCCCCAATAGCCGCGCTGAAGGGTGAAGGTCCCGACATCGACAAGGGCATAGTTGGAATGGGTGTGGATCGTGCCGACGCTATCGGGTCCGCCCTGACCTTTTGCGATCAGCGTCAGGCCGCCATTCGGCGCCAACACGCCAGCGTTCATCTCGATATCGTTGTAGGCGTCCAGCGTCAGCGTGTTTGTGCTGCTCCAGGCCAGGCCATTGTTCACGATAATGTCGCCGGCGCCAGGGGTGCCGGCCACGGGGCCGTTTGCGGTCGTCGCCGTCGTTTGCAGCGTGACGTTCGAGTTTGCGAGGGCGTTCTGAATCGTCTGCGCCGGCCCGTAAGTGATGATGATGTCTTCCGGGTCGATCAGCCAGTTGCCCGTCGTACCGCCCGCAGCGGATGTGTCGATCGAGACGCCGTTGAAGTCGACGGTCTTCCTGCCCGAAGTCTCGATAAAGCCACCCGTGCCGCCGGTCCCGCCCCGCGCGCTGAGCGCGCCGGAGACGGTTGTGTCCTTTTCGGCGAAGATCATGATCTCGCCGCCCCTGTCGCCATCGCTTTCAGCGGAGGCGTCAAAGGTTCCGGTGACCGTGATGTCCCCGCCGGTGACGGTGATCGTTCCGCCCTCGCGCGCCGGACGCGGTGTCGGAATGGGCACGTTCGCCGCCATCCTGCGGGCCTTGAGGCGACCGCTGGCCCTGACCTTGCCCGTGGCCCCGGCGGTCAGAAAAATGCGGCCGCCGGAACTGGTGACGCCCGTCGCCTTGATGACATCGTCCGTGTTGCCGGCCAGTGCATAGACATTGCCGCCATTGGCGCGGATCTCGGCATTCGCGGCAGCAATCGTGCCGGAATTCACCGCTTCTGTGTCCGGGCCACCAAGTTCCACGGAGAGGAGCCCGTCCGTATCGGCGGCATCTTTCATCAGCACCTTGTAGCCTGCGCCAAGCGCGGCGGTGCCGTTGGGGGCTTCCAGTGTGCCGGTATTCTCCACCCGCCGGGCAATCAGGGCGATGTCGCCCTGTGCAGAGCGGATCGTGCCGGCATTCGTCACCTCGGCGGTGCCGTTGCCGGAGAAGGTCATCCCGCCGCCATTGAGGAAATCACTGTCGGTCACGTCATGGGTGGAGGCGACAAACGAACCTACCGTAGCGACCAGACCGCCACTGCCGACCACCACACCGGCTGGATTGATGAGGAACACGCTGCCGGTCGCGGTGAGGCTGCCGTCGATCTGGCTTGAAACATTGCCGGTGACGCGATTGAGCGTCGCGCCGTTGCCGTTGTCGAAATGAACCTGATTGCCCGATCCTACAGAAAAGCCGCTCCAGTTCACGACGCCGGTTTCGGTCGTCTGGCGGATATCCAACCGCGCGCCGTTTGCCGATATTGTCCCGTTGCCGGTCGTAAACTGTCCCCCGGTGGGCAGAACGTCATCGGCCATGGCGGTGGCGGGAACGAGCGCCGTGGTCAGCATGAGCGACGCGTACAGCGCGCGGGAGAGCCGGACACGCTTGGATAAGGTCCTGCTACCCCTCCCGGTTTCCGTCGCACAGAAACCAACCATCCGATCCGTCATGCCTCAATATCCTCCCGGAAGACACGTGTTCCAGCCGATATCACTTTCAATACAGAGTGTTTCAGGTCAGATTCCACCTACCAATTCTGACCAATACTGACTGAATCTGACGACCGGGCTGGCTTACTGGAGCGCATTCGTGATCATTGTTCGGTCGAACTCATTGTCAGGCCGTGCGACGCTGCTTCTTTCCCGGCTCGCGCAGTGTCTAGGCCATGCTGGCCTCATTCAGCGCCATCACAACGCGCCAGCCTGCTCGCATGTTTGACCTGCTCGCATGTCTGAGATGTAAACAGCGACCTGCCGCGTAAACGCCTTCCCTTTCGTTCTGGAAGCGAGGGGGGCATGATGGGCAAAACCGTGTGCAGCGACGGTTTCAAAGTAAGAAAATCTGGCTTATGGGCCAATAAGCCCCGCATGGCTGACCAGTGCGACCTCTTCGGAGGAGATCACAGTGCAGGGAACGATAACGCCCCGCTCTTCACCGAAACCGGTCAGTCAAGCAGAGGCCTGACGCTCCCATAACGTGTCAGGCTCCAGTGTGTCCGCACATTTTATGGCGCAGGTAATTCATGCTGTTTTCAATCGCCGTTATTATTTGGCCGCACGCTGCAACCGTTCTATACAGCGTCTGAATCTGGTTTCCACGCAAAGCTCCAGGGGACACAATGGCATTTTTGTCGCGGGTGGCGGCAGGCGCGATCACGCTGTTTGCACGTTTCATCACCGCTGTACGCGCCGACTGGCAGGGCATCGAGCCGGTTCCCCGTCAGCGCGTCTATTTCGCCAATCATGTGAGCCATGGCGATTTCATCCTGCTATGGACGGTGTTGCCGCCGCGCATGCGCCGGCAGACCCGGCCCGTCGCTGGCGCCGATTACTGGCTGAAATCACCCGTCAGGCGCTTCATCGGCCGTGACGTGTTCAATGCGGTGCTGATCGACAGAAACCGGGACACGCGCGCAAGCGACCCCATCGGGCAAATGGCCGATGCGCTGGATGGCGGGGCCTCCCTCATCATCTTTCCCGAAGGCACGCGCAACGAGACCGACGCGCCGCTGCTCTCTTTCAAGAGCGGCATCTACCATCTGGCCAAGGCGCGGCCAGACGTGGATTTCGTTCCGGTGTGGATCGACAATCTGAACCGCGTCATGCCCAAGGGCGAATTCGTGCCCGTACCGCTCATCTGCACGGTCACGTTCGGTGAAGCCATGCGGGTCGGCGATGACGAAACGAAAGAGGCTTTCCTCACCCGGGCGCGCGATGCGCTTCTTTCCCTCTCGGCAGCTTCGGAAGGTGACGCGTGATGAGCGAACATCAGATCGACCTTTTGAAACTGCTCGGCGGATTGGCCGGCGTGCTGATTGCGGCATCGCTGGTGGGCTATGTGCTTCAGCGCAAATTCTCGCCCGATGGCTCCAACACGGCCATCGAAAACCTCAATGACCGGGTGAACGCCTGGTGGGTGATGATCATCCTCATGGGCGGCGCGCTCATGTTCGGCCGGGTTGGCGCGATCCTGCTGTTCGCTTTTGCATCATTCGCCGCACTGCGCGAATTCGTAACGCTGACCAACACGCGGCGCGGCGACCACTGGGCGCTCGCCTCGGCCTTCTTCATCTTCCTGCCGCTGCAATATTATCTCATCTATATCGACTGGTACGGCCTCTATTCGATCCTGGTGCCGGTCTATGCGTTCCTTCTTCTGCCCATTGTCTCGGCGGTGCGCGGCGATACGGATCATTTCCTCGTCCGGGTGGCGGAGGTGCAATGGGCGCTGATGATCTGCGTCTTCTGTGTGTCCCACGTGCCCGCGCTCCTCACGCTGGATATCCCCGGCTATGAGGGACGCAATTTGCTTCTGATCGCCTTCCTCGTGGTGGTCGTGCAGTCGAGCGACGTCCTGCAATATGTCTGGGGCAAGCTGCTCGGGCGCACGAAGATCGCGCCCAACCTCTCGCCCTCCAAGACACTGGAAGGTTTGATCGGTGGCGCGCTCAGTGCAACGCTGGTGGGCGCGGGGCTGTTCTGGATGACGCCCTTCACCCCGGTTCAGGCCGGGCTTCTGTCCTTCGTCATCGTGCTTCTGGGCTTTTTCGGCGGGCTCGTCATGTCGGCCATCAAGCGTGATCGCGGCGTGAAGGACTGGGGGCATCTGATCGCCGGGCATGGCGGTTTCATCGACCGGCTGGATTCGGTCATCTTCTCGGCCCCGATCTTCTTCCACCTGGTGCGCTACTGGTGGTCGCTCACATGAGCCCTGCGCTTGCCCGACTGGCGAGATCGAGCGCCGTTCACATGGCGTTCGCGTTTCTCGCCATGGGAAGCTGGGCCGTGTTCGCCAACCGGGGGCACGCAATGCCGCGTCCGCTGGTGGCAGGCATGGTGCAGGGGCTTTTGTCCGCCTGCATCACACTGTTCCTGAAACGCATCGTGGAGTGGCTGACCAGTCGCTTCTCCGGCCTTGGCGCGCTTGTTCTGCCGCCGCTCATCGCCTGTCTCGTTTCCGCAACGCTTCTGACCACGATCCACGCAGCGGCGGGCACGCCCGAAATCCTTGCGACGGTCACCCTGCCGCTAACGGTCGCCACATCCTATGCCGCCCTTTACACCTACACCCTATGGAGCGCCCGACCGTGAGCGATACTGAGAACCGACGTCCGCTGGCCAGCCGCGACACCGGCTGGGCGCACAGCATCACGCGCTGGCTGGCCGCCACATCCATCACTCCGAACCAGATTTCCATGGCGAGCATGGGCTTTGCAGCCCTCGCCGGTCTCGCCCTGTGGCAGGCGGGGTCTGCCGATGGCGTGATGCGGGCAGTGCTTCTCATTCTGGGCGGGCTGTTCGTGCAGTTCCGCCTCCTGTGCAATCTGTTCGATGGCATGGTTGCGGTCGAGGCGGGCAAAAGCGCGCCGGACGGCGCTTTCTGGAACGAGTTTCCCGACCGGGTTGCCGATATCGCGATCCTCGTCGGCGCCGGCTATGGCCTTGGCCTGCCAGCACTTGGCTGGGCGGCGGCGGGTTTTGCCGTTCTGACGGCTTATGTGCGCGAGCTCGGTCGCGCCTGCGGCCAGCAGGCAGACTTTTCCGGCCCGATGGCCAAGCCGCACCGCATGGCGACCATCACGGCGGCGGCAGTGCTGTCGCTCTTCGAGCCGCTCTGGAACGGGCGCGGTGAAGTGTTGACCGTGGCGCTATGGATCGTGGCCATCGGCGCGGCCCTCACTGCGCTGCGCCGTTCGGCGCGTCTGGTGAAGGCGCTTCGCGGATAGCGCGTTTTGCTTTCAGCTGAAATCCGCACAAATACGAGAGCAGATCGAGCAGCGCGCCATCACCCCGTTTGAAACCCGGGGTGATGGCATGTCCGTTGTCAGTCCGCCGCGCTCGCCAGCGCATCGCGGCTGGCGGTGAGGAAGATTTCCGCATTTTTCGACAATGACGGGCCGAGATAACCGCCCTCCTGGATCAGCGCAGTCGGCAGGCCGAGCCCGACGATCTCGCGCGCCATGGTCGCGAACCCTTCGCCTGTCAGCTTCACCTCCGACAGCGGATCGTCTTCCGCCATGTCGAGGCCGAGCGAAACCACCAGCGCTTCCGTGCCGAAATCCCTGAGCGCCGCGAGCCCTTCGCGGAAGCGCATCAGGATCGTCTCGGTGTCGGAACCGGGCTTCAGGCAAAGATTGAGCGTCGCCCCCTCGCCTTCGCCCTCGCCACGCTCATCCTCATAACCCAGATAATAGGTCGGATAGAGATCCGGGTCCGTGTGCAGCGAACAGACGAAAACGTCACCGCGATCATAGAAGATGTCGAGCGTGCCATTGCCGGTGTGGGTATCGATGTCGAGCACCGCCACCTTGCCGAAATGCGAGCGCAGGCTCTGCGCGGCAATGGCCGCATTGTTGAACAGGCAAAAGCCGTTCGAGGCGTTGGAAAGCGCGTGGTGTCCCGGCGGGCGGCACAGGCCATAGACCATGCGCGCGCCTTCCTTCACCCGTTCGGCGGTTTCAAGCGCCGTCTGCGCCGACCAGTAGACCGCGTTCCACGTGCCTTCCGTCAATGGCACCGACGTGTCGGTCGCCCACCAGCCGAGCTGACCGAAAACGGAGGATGACGGACGCCCCCGGCGCGGGCCGGGATGACAGTTCGGGATCGGCTCCTGATCCGGCGCTTCGGCGCGCCAGCGCTCATAGGCGTCCTTCCAGAAATCCACGTAATCGGGATCGTGCACGGCCTTGATCGGGTCCTCGCCGAAATCGCGCGGGGTCTCGATGGGAAAGGCGTTGCGCCTGAGCATGTCGCGGATGAGGATGGCGCGTTCGGCCTGCTCGGGATGCGGCATGTAGGCCCCGCGCCGGAAATAGCGGGCGGGCGTATGTAACAGCTGACGTTCGTCGAAAATGGCTTTCATTGTCATCCTTCAATATCCGTTGGCTCTGTCGACCACCGTTTCCGGTATCCGTCCTGCCACCACGTCCCTGGCTGCGCGGGCGAGTTGTTCCGCCATGCGCCGGGGTGAGCAGTCGCTTGCCTGATGGGGCGTGACGAGAATGCGCTCATCCGCCCAGAAGGGATGCTCCGCCGGCAGCGGCTCGATGTCGAAAACGTCGAGCGAGGCGGAGGAAAGGCGTCCGCTGTCGAGCGCCTTCAGAAGATCGGCCTCGATCAGATGTTCCCCGCGCCCAAGCTGGATCAGCGCCGCGCCCACGGGCATGCGATTGAAGAAATCGAGATCGAGAAGGCCGCGCGTCTGCGCGGTCAAAGGCAGCACGTTGATGAGGATGGCGGCCTGCTCGGCAACCCGCTCGGCAGCCCCCTCCCCGCTTTCGAAACGCACACCCGGCATGGCGTCGCGCGGTGCGTTGCGCACGGCCGCGACTACCGGAAAACCCATCGCTGTCACCGCGCGCGCGATGGCGCGGCCCATCAGGCCGAAACCCAGAATGCCGACGGGCGTTTCGCGTGGCGGCTTCATCCTTGCCGAAATCAGCCGCGCCCATTCATGCTTCGCTTCATGTACAATGTGATGGCGCATGTTGCGGTGATGCCAGACCACGTGCCATGCCGCGAAACCGGCCATGACATCGCCCTGATCCTCGTCGCGCACACGCGTCACCAGCGCATCGGCTGGCAGGCTCGGGCAGCTGATGATGCTGTCGACACCGGCGGCGATGGAACTTGCCAGCCGCAGATTTGGATAGGGCAGGAAGGCGTCGTCCGCAGGACGCCAGCACAGCGCGAACCGGATCGTTTCGGGATCGTCGATCTCATGGGGATGGCGCAGCCGGATCGTGTCTGCATGGGGCGCCAGCGCCTCGGCGAAAATCTCCCGAAGATCGTATGCGGCACTGAGAAAGACGCCCTCGATCACGTCCTGCTCAGCCATTGCCGGCCTCTCCCTCGATCGGTTCGACACCGCACCAGTCGGCGATGAAGAGTGCGATCGCGCCCGTCACGCGCTTGATGGACGACAGGCTGACGCGCTCGTCGAAACCGTGGATATTCTCCGTGATCGGGCCATAGACGAGGCACGGCATGCCGGCATAGATCACGAAGACCCGCGCATCGAGATAGCCCGGCGTGACGAAGCTTTTCAGTTCGCTCGACGTGGCCTTGCGATGGGCTTCGGCCAGTGCCTGCTCGGCCTCGGTTCCTTCTTCCAGAACGTAACCGCGCGCGAAGAACCCGTTCCAGATCACCTCCGGCGGGCGGTTGCCCAGAAACGGATCATCGGCCAGCTCACGCGCCAGATGCGCCTCGATCTGCGCTGCCCGGTCCTTCGGGTCGTCGCCGGGATAGATGGCGATGCGGCAGGAAATCCTGCACCATGCGGCAACGGTGGACGCCCAGTCGCCGCCCTCGATCTTGCCGACATTGAAGTTGATCGGGTGATCGAGTTCCTCGAAATAGGGATAGTTCACCTTTTCGGCGTTCCATTCCTCGGTCAGGCGTTTCAGGCTCTCGATGACGCGGTAGCTCGCTTCGATGGCATTCGCGCCCGTGCCGGCCTCGCGCACATGCACCGGATGGCCCGACACATTCACCTCGAACCACAGAACGCCGGTGTTGGCCCGCACCAGCATTTCGTCTTCCGGCTCGGGAATGATGGCGGCGTCCGCCGTATAGCCTTCCACCAGACAGGCGAGCGCGCCATTGCCGGTGCACTCCTCCTCAACGACGCTCTGCACATGCACTTTCGCCGCCGGCTGCAGGCCGATGCGACGCAGTGCGTCGAGCGCGAAAATATTCGCCGCGATGCCGGCCTTCATGTCGCCGCCGCCGCGCCCATAGAGCCAGTCGCCCACGCGTTTCGGCTCATAGGGCGGCGAAACCTCCCACATATCATGCGGGCCTTCCGGCACCACATCCATATGGCCATTGAGGATCAGCGACCGGCCCTTCTCGACGCGCGGCGCATGCGTGGCGATCACATTGACCGCATCGGAATAATCGACGGCCACGGGCGAGAAACCGGGATGATCCCTGATCTTGTCTTCATCGATGTGAAAGGTCTCAACCGCGTAGCCGCGCGCTTCGAGCGCCTTGTGCACGAATTCCTGAGCGGGCTTTTCCTTGCCGCGCAGCGAGGGGAAACGGATCAGGTCTTCCGTAAAGCCGATCTGCTCTTCAAAACCTTCCTCGACTGCGGCGAGGATCTTCTGTGCCAGTTGTTCGTCCACGTTGGTGGTTCCTGCAAATTAGTATTGAGGATGGTGGGAGATGGTGCGCGCTGCTTCTCCCACCGTTACAGGTCGTGCATCAGCAGAACCTCGGCCTATGCACGTCATCCCGCCCTCGCCCTTCGACAGGCTCAGGATGAGGGCTGGTGGCGGTGATAGCTGGCTGAGCGCTGGTGTTGGTGTTGGTGTTGGTGTTGGTGAGAACCGGCTCAGGGCTGGTGTTGGAAACGCAAGCGTTGTGCAATCCCCTGTCATAGGCACCAGCCTATCCATGCCCCTTCCCTCATCCTGAGCTTGTCGAAGGGCGGGGGAAGGTGCACGCACCACGCTGAATTGAGCTCCTGTCGTCACCGGGCCTACCCCGCTGCCGCCAGCTCCTTCTCGCGACCGGGAATGGCCTCGATCAGGGTCCGGGTGTAGTCGCTCTGCGGATTGTTGAAGATGGCGTGCGCCGGTCCCATCTCCACCACCTTGCCCTTCTGCATCACCGCGATGCGGTCGCAGATCTGTGCGGCGACTCGCAGATCGTGGGTGATGAAGATAAGAGCCAGGTTCAGCCGCTCCTTCAGATCGGCCAGAAGATCGAGCACCTGCGCCTGGATCGACACGTCCAGCGCGGAAACCGCTTCGTCGGCGATGATGACGCGCGGCTCCAGTGCCAGCGCGCGGGCGATGCCGATGCGCTGGCGCTGGCCGCCTGAAAACTCGTGCGGATAGCGGTCGATGGCAAGCGCATCGAGATCCACCAGTTCCAGAAGCTTGACCGCGCGGGCATAGGCTTCCTGTTTGGAAACCCCGTGCGCCATCGGCCCCTCGGCGATGATGCGCCCCACCTTGGAACGCGGGTTCAGCGAGGCGTAGGGGTCCTGGAAAATCATCTGGATCGACTTGCGCGCCTCGCGCAGCGCATCGCCGGAAAGCTGCGCCATGTCATGACCGGCAAGCTTCACCGTACCGGAGTCCGGCTGCATCAGTCGCACCAGACAGCGCCCGACACTGGACTTTCCAGAACCGGATTCACCCACGATGCCGAGCGTTTCACCTTCGCAGAGGGTGAGGTTCACGTCGTTGACCGCATGCACGACGCGCGGCTTGGAGAAGAACAGGCCGCCACCGGTCACATAGGTCTTGTTGAGCCCCTCCACCTCAAGGATCGGCGTCTTGCCCACCGGCGCTTCGGTCTCTTCGGCCGCAAGTTTCGGGATCGCGGCGATCAGCTTCTGCGTATATTCGTGCTGCGGATTGTCCAGCACCTCGTCAGCGGTTCCCGCCTCGACGATCTTGCCATACTGCATCACGGCCACGCGGTCGGCGATTTCGGCCACCACGCCAAAATCATGGGTGATGAACATCACCGCCATGCCGTGCTTTTCCTGCAGATTGCGGATCAGCTCAAGGATCTGCGCCTGCGTCGTCACGTCGAGCGCGGTGGTCGGCTCGTCGGCGATCAGGATGCGCGGTTCGAGCGCAAGCGCCATGGCGATCATGACGCGCTGGCGCTGGCCGCCCGAAAGCTGGAACGGATAGGCGCGCGCGGCCTTCTGCGGATCGGGAATACCCACTTCCGTCAGAAGTTCGATGGCGCGGGCAGCGCGTTCCTTCGGCGTAAGCAGACCATGCGCCTCGAACACTTCCGCGATCTGATCTTCCACCCGCATCAGCGGGTTGAGGGCCGACATGGGCTCCTGAAAGATCATGGCGATCTTCTTGCCGCGCAAATCCATCATCTCGGCTTCGGAGAGTTTCAGAACATCCGTGCCGTCGAAGATGATCTCGCCGCCGACCGGGCGCACCAGATCGGGCAGCAGGCCCATCGCGGCATTGGCCGACATGGATTTTCCGGACCCCGATTCACCGACAATGCAGAGGATTTCGCCGGGAAACAGATCATAGGTCACATCATCGACGGCGAAGTCGCGGTCGGCGCCTTCCGGCAGCGCGATCTTGAGGTTCTTGATGCTGAGCACTGGGTCTTTCATCGCGCCCTCCTATTTGCCACGCCGCGCAAGGCGGGGATTGAGCGCGTCATTCAGGCCCTCACCGATCAGGTTGAGCGCCAGAACGGTGAGCAGGATGGCAACGCCGGGGAAGAAGGAGAGCCACCAGGCCTGGCGGATGACCGTGCGCGCAGCGCCGATCATGTAGCCCCAGGACATCAGGTTCGGATCACCGAGCCCGAGGAAGGACAGCGAGGATTCCAGCAGGATCGCGGTTGCCACCATCAGCGATGCAAGCACGATGATGGGCGAGATCGTGTTGGGCAGAACCTGCCGCAGAATGATCGTCAGGCTCGTCTGGCCGGAAAGGATCGCCGCTTCCACATATTCACGCGAGCGCAGCGACAGCACCTCGCCGCGCACAAGACGGGCGACCGGCGGCCAGCTCACAATGGCGATGGCGGCGATGATCGACTGGATCGACGGTTCGAAAATGGCGACCAGAACGATGGCCAGTGCAAAGCTCGGCACGGTCTGGAAGAACTCGGTGAAGCGCATCAGCGCATCATCCGCCCAGCCACCGAAATAGCCGGCGAGCGCCCCGATCGGAATGCCGATCAGAAGGGCAGCCACTGTCGAGACGAGACCGACCAGAAGCGAAACCTGTGCGCCATAGGCAAGGCCCGAAATGACATTGCGGCCGAGCGCATCGGTGCCCAGCGGATACTGGTCCATGGCGAAAGGCGGCAGGAAGGGCCGCTGCACCATGCGCCAGGGCGACTGCGGGAACAGAAGCGGCGCAAGGATCGCCACCAGAACCACGATGGCGAGGATCGCAAGGCCGATCACCGCGCCGCGATTGCGTGAGAAACGTTTCCAGAAATCAGCCATCATGCCACCCGGATTCTTGGGTCAACGAACCGATAGAGAATGTCGGTGATGAGGTTGAACACGAGCACCATGGCGGCGGACACGAAGAACACGCCAAGAAGCAGATTGTAGTCGCGCTGGGCGAGTGCCTCGAACATCAGGCGTCCGATGCCCGGCCACGCGAAAACGGTTTCGGTCAGAACCGCGCCGCCAACCAGCTGGCCTGCCTGAAGGCCAGCAAGCGTCACCACCGGAAGCATGGCGTTGCGGAAGATGTGGCGGCGCTGGATGATGCCGGATTTCAGGCCCTTGGCGCGCGCCGTCTTCACGAAGTCGAGCTGGCTGACCTCCAGCATGGAGGCGCGCGTCATGCGCATATAGACCGCCATGAAGAACAGGCCGAGCGTGGTGGCCGGCAGGATCAGGTGCTGGCCGATATCGAGCGCACGGCGGAAGCCGGTGTAGTTCGCGCCGACCGTTTCGTAGCCGAAGCCCGGAAGCCAGTTGAAATAGACGGAGAACAGAAGCACCGCCATCAGCGCGGCCCAGTAGAGCGGGGTCGCGTAGAAGAGCAGCGCCAGTGTGGAGATGGCCGTGTCCGACCATTTGCCGACACGCGCCGAGGCGAGAACGCCGGCTGCGGTGCCGAGCACCAGCGAGATGACGAAGGCCGTCATCGTCAGAAGCAGTGTGGCGGGCAGACGGTCGAGGATCAGGTCTGCGACGGGCATCTGCTGCCGGTAGGAATAGCCGAGATCGAACTGCAGCACGCCCTTCAGGTAAATCCCGAGCTGGGTAAGCAGTGGCTTGTCGAGGCCGAACTGTTCACGCAGCTGGGCGATGAACTTGGCGTCGGCAGCACCCGCTTCGCCCGCCATGACGGCGGCGGGATCGCCGGGGGCGGCGTGGATCAGGAAGAAATTGAGCGTCAGGATGGCGATCAGGATGATCGCCGCCTTGCCCAGGCGCATGAGTATGAAGCGTAGCATCGAGCCCCTGCAGGATCAGAATCAAGGCAGGGATGCGCGGACGGTCTGGCCCGCGCATCCGGATCAGGGTGACGGCCTATTTTTCGATATAGGTGTCCTTGAAGCCGTCATTCACGCCAATGGCGGTGGTGACGAGATCCTTCACGTTACAGCGGTAGATGGTCGGGAAACCGAGCTCGAGGAGCCAGGCCACCGGCACGTCGTCCACCAGCTTCTGCTGAACCTCGTCGTAGAGCTTCTGGCGCTCTTCGGCTGTCACGGCCACCGCAGCCTTGGCGAAGAGATCGTCGACCTCCGTGTTTTCGTAGCCCTCGACATTGTTCCACTGCGAACCCTTCGCGATGTTCGTGGAAATGTAGCTGCGGGCGACGCCAAGTGCCGGATCACCGTACTGGTAGAGATAGGTGAAGGCCATGTCGTAGTCCCACTCGGCCAGCTTCTGGTTCCAGCCGGCCACATCGGTGGAGACGATCTCGACATCGATGCCGACCTCGCCGAGGTTCTGCTTCACGGCTTCGGCCCAGCGCTGCCAGGTCTCGCCATAAGGCAGCGGCAGGAGACGCACGGTCTCGCCGTCATAACCCATCTCTTCGAGCAGGGCCTTGGCCTTCTCCGGATCGTAGTCGTACTGGTTCACGTCATCGGTGTAGAAGCGCGTGGACGAGGAGACCGGACCGGTCGAAACCTTGCCGAGACCGTTCCAAAGCGCATCACGCGCAAAGTTGCGGTCCATGGCGTACATGACGGCCTGGCGGAAGCGCTTGTCGGCGGTCGGGCCTTCGCGGTTGTTCAGCCACATCCACGACAGCGGACCGAAATACTCCCAGCCCTTGTCGGTGATGCAGGTGTTCTCCATGTCGGCGATGCGCTGCACGTCGAAATTCTCGACCGAGCCGCCGGGCAGGATGTCGACCACGCCGGTTTCGTAGGCAACGGCGCGCGAGGCTGCATCCGGGATCACATGCCAGTAGATCTCGTCGAGATACGGCTTGCCGTCCTCGTAATAGTCCTCGAACTTGGTGAGCAGGATGTGCGAACCCTTCTCCCATTCCGCGAACTTGAACGGACCGGTGCCGATCGGCGTGTTGTTGGCCGGGTTGCTCTTGTACTCCGTGCCTTCATAGATGTGCTTGGGAACCATCGGCATGGTGCCGGCCTCGAAAATGCCGAGGAAGGGACCGAAAGGCTGCTTCAGCTTGAAGACGACAGTGGTGTCGTCGGGCGCGGTGATGGATTCCACATGCTCCAGCGAGGTGCGCAGGCGCGCATGGGTTTCACGCAGGAACACATCGGCGGAGAACACGACGTCAGCAGAGGTGAAAGGTTCACCGTCATGCCATTTGACGTTGTCATGCAGGTTGAACGTGTAGGTCAGGCCGTCCTCGGAAACTTCCCAGGACTTGGCGAGCTGCGGCATGGGCTGCAGCTTTTCGTCATAGCGCAGAAGGCCTTCATAGATCTGGCCGGCGACCATCTGGGTCGGGCCGTTCTGCACGAGGCCCAGCATCAGGCTCGGCGGTTCGGGCTGGATCACCACATTGGCGCGCCCACCCGTGACGGGCTCGGCGTGCAGCGCGGTTGTAACCATGAAGGCGGCGGCGAGTAGGGTCAGTCGTTTCAGCATGGCTATTGTTCCCCTTCTTGCTGACTGGCGCCGGGCGTTCTCCTTTGCCCGCACCGGAAAATGGATTGGCCTCAGGTAACGAGGTCGGGATAGTGCTTGATGGCAAGGCGCTGGAACGCCTCCCATTGCGGGTCCGGCTTGTTGCCGGCGTGGTGCTTGTCCCACCCTTCGTATTGACGGGCGGTCTTTTCGGCGAGTTCCTCATTCACCCGCACCGGCTTGCCGCCGGAAGACATGATCGCAAGCTGGGCGCGGCAGGCGCGCTCCATGTTGAACATCAGCGCAAACGCCTCGCCCACCGTGCGGCCGCAGGTGAGCAGACCGTGATTGCGCAGGATCATCGCATTGCGGTCACCGAGATCGGCAACGAGCCGCTCGCGCTCGTCCAGATCCAGCGCAATGCCCTCATAGTCGTGGAAGGCGATGCGGTTGTGGAACTGCAGCGACCACTGGTTCAGCGGCAGGATGCCCTCTTCCATGGAGGAGATCGCAACGCCCGCGACCGTGTGCGTGTGCAGAACGCAGTGCACGTCGGGGCGCGCGGCGTGAACGGCGCTGTGAATGGTGAAGCCGGCCTTGTTGATGCCCGCGCCATAGCTGTCGCGCAGAATGTCGCCATTGATGTCGACGGTAACGAGATTGGAAGCCGTCACCTCGTCAAAGCGCAGGCCAAACGGATTGATCAGAAAGGCGTGCTCGCCTTCATTTTCCGGCGCGCGCGCCGAAATGTGCGTGAAAATGCTGTCGTCAAGATTGTAGTGCGCGACCAGCCGATAGGCGGCGGCCAGCTCGATTCGCTCTTGCGGCTGTTGAATGTCGGTATCGGCGACAAGCTGCGGCTGTGCGCTCATCCAGTTCTCCCTGCTTTCTGTGCGCCTGCGGGCTTTGGCCCTGCCGGCGCCTTGTCTTGCCAACGGGCTCCCCTCAGAGCCGCGCAAGAAGCGTCTAGGCAAACACAGGCAGGGGTAAGTGTCAATTGTCGACAATCGTCATTGAAGGTGCCATACTCCCAGCCGCGGCCACCCGCCCTGGTGGCAATTGGCAGGGTGGCCTAACCAGATGCACGGACGGTATGCGTGAGCTTGTTCTCGGAAGTTTCAACGACAGATCTGGTGACACAGATCGCCCGGCAGATCACTGCGGCGATTGTCGCCGGCCAGTTGAAGCCGGGCGAACGCCTGACCGAATTGCAGTTATCGCGGGAGTTTGGCACCAGCCGCGCGCCGGTGCGTGAAGCCGCCCGGCTACTGGAAAGCCAGGGGCTCGTCACCTTCTCTCCGAGGCGCGGCTTCTTCGTCCGCACCTTCAACGCCACCGAGATGCGCGACATCTATGAGTTGAGAATCGGTCTGGAGCTTCATGCGGGCTGTCTCGCCGTGGAACGCGCCACCGAAGCCGATATCGCCGGTCTGGAAGCGCAGCTCAGCCTGCTCTACCAGAACCAGAAGGGGAGCCAGGCCTCCCTCGAAACGCAGATGTTCGAGGATTTCACCTTTCACCGCATGCTCTGCAAGGCCGGCGGCAATGCGCGCCTTTTGAAAGTCTATGACGAACTGGCGATGGAAATGCGCGCCGGCATCACGCTGATCGGCAAGCTCTATGACGATCCGCAGCGCATGGCTGAAACGCATGAGCCAATCATGGAAGCGCTCAAGAAGCGCGACGGAGAAGAGCTGCGCGAGGCCCTTCGGTATCACATCGCGGTCGCCCGCGACGAAGTCGTCGCCTTGTTCCATGAAATAGAAAAGGGCGCCTGAAAGCGCCCTCTCCTTTCATGGAATGCAATCAGTTACGGGCCTTGGCCGTCTCGCCGATCATTCCGTTCAGCTTCTGAGCCAGCGCCTCATCCGTCTGTGCGGACTGGATGATCTGGTTGTACTCATCGACCGAGATGCCGTCGGTCTTCTCCACGGCCTGCTCCATCTGCTGTGTGGCTTCCGCCTGAACCTGCTGCTTGTCATTGTCGGAAGACGCGCCCTGGAAACGCTTGGTGTATTGCTCCTTCACGTCGCTGACGGCGAGAAACGCGACCGTGAAGGCCTGCAGCTTCTGATCGTCGAACGACTGCGTCTGCGCCTGCGGAGCCGGCGAAGGTGACGGAACCGCATCCTGCGCCATGGCCGGTGAGAACACGGCCGCACTGGCGGTAAAGGCAATTGCGGTGGCGGCAGTGCGCAGCCTGGTGCGAAGAATCATACTGGAACTCCTTCCTTTCGGGTGTCCCTCCACGAGGGACCATGCATGGCCCGACCCCGGGTTCATCCCGGCTGCCACCCTCATGAAGAATGTGGCGAGAAGAAAGAAGACGCCGCACCCCCCCCAATCAATTCGGATTGCCGGGAAAAACAAAAAATGAGTCTTCTGATGCAACCAAAGAAAAGCCCCGCCGAAGCGGGGCAAATCTTTTTGTTTGGAATGGCGATCTAGTGGCCTGCCGGAGCGGGCTGAATTTGCTGGTCTGGATGATCGTCTTCTTCCTGAACCAGCTGCGCCTTCGAAATGTAGGTGTAGAACATCGGAACCACGAACAGCGTGAACATGGTGCCGATGATCAGGCCGGTGAAGATGACCAGACCCATCGAGTAACGCGCCGCGGCACCCGCACCATCCGCGAGGATGAGCGGCACGACGCCCAGCGCCATGGCGGCGGTGGTCATCAGGATCGGGCGCAGACGCACCTTGGCCGAGGCGATGATGGCCTCATGGCGCGACATGCCATGCTCTTCACGCTGCTGGTTGGCGAACTCCACCATCAGAATGCCGTGCTTGGTGATGAGGCCGATCAGCGTGATGAGGCCCACCTGCGTGTAGATGTTCAACGTCGAAAGGCCGAGGTTGAGCGGCAGGAGCGCGCCGAAGATCGACAGCGGCACGGTCATCAGGATGATGAGCGGATCGCGGAAGCTCTCAAACTGCGCCGCAAGCACCAGATAGATCACCACGATGGCGAGCGAGAAGGCAATCACGATCGTGTTGCCCTGCTCCACCTCCAGGCGCGACTGGCCGGAATATTCGATGAAGAAGCCGTCCGGAATGGTGCTCCGGGCAATATCTTCGATCACGGCCAGTCCGTCACCCGTCGAAACGCCCGGCACCGGAAGCGCCGAAATCGTCGCGGAGTTGAGCTGGTTGAACTGCTCGATGGCCGCAGCCGCCACATCGGTCGACACGGTGATCACCGCCGAGAGCGGAACCATTTCGCCCGTTGCGCTGCGCACGAAGAAGTCGCCCAGACGCTCGGGATTGTTCCGGTATTCCTGCGGCACCTGCATGATGATGTCGTAGCTGTTGGAATCGCGGTCGAACTGCGCGACCGATCCGCTGCCGACAAGCAGGCTGAGCGTGCTGCCGATGTCGCTCACCGGAAGGTTGAGCGCGGCTGCGCGATCACGGTCCACCGTCACGACAACCTGCTGCGCATCGTAGGCGAGCGAGTTCTGCACGACGATGAAGCGGCCCGAAGCCTCGGCTTCCGCCTTGATCTTCTCGGCAATTTCGTAGACGCGGGACGAGTCGTCGGTCGACTGGATGACGAGCGAGATCGGCAGGCCACCACCCGCGCCGGGAAGCGAAGGCGGTGCGAAGACCAGAGCCTGAACGCCGGCGATGCCGGAAAGCCGCTGCTGGATATCCTGCTGGATTTCCTTCTGCGACCGTTCACGGTCGGCCCAGTCCTTGAACGCCCAGAGCGCGATGCCCGAATTGGTCTGTCCGCCAATGCCGACAATCGAGAAGTTGGCCTTGAGTTCGGGCAGATCCTTGGTCAGCTCACGCATCTGGTCGGTATAGAGCGTCGTGTAATCGCTCGTCGCGTAAGGAGGCGCGGTGACCAGCGAGAACAGAGCGCCTTCATCTTCTTCCGGCGCAAGTTCGCTGGACGTGTTCATGAACATGAACCCGCTGAGCCCGACGAGAACCAGCACCACCAGAACGGTGATCGGGCGATAGTTGAGCGACCCCTTGACGATCCTCTCATAGAAGTTCGCCAGCCGGTCAAACGTGCTGTCGACGATCTTCTGGAAGCGGCTGTGGTTGCCGCGCTTCAGAATACGCGCCGACATCATCGGCGTGATCGTCAGCGCGACGATGCCCGAGATCACCACCGCACCCGCCAGCGTCATGGCGAATTCGCGGAACAGCGAGCCGGTCAGACCGCCGATGAAGGTGAGCGGTGCGAACACGGCTGCCAGCGTGATGGTCATGGCGATGACCGGGCCGGTGATCTCCTTCATGCCGACAAAGGCGGCGCGGCGGGGCGAAAGCCCCTCCTCGATGTGACGGTGGATGTTCTCCACCACGACGATGGCGTCATCCACCACCAGACCGATGGCCAGAACCATGGCCAGCAGCGACAGAAGGTTGATCGAGTAACCGAGCGCGAACAGCACGAAACACACGCCGATCAGCGAAAGCGGGATCGTGATGATCGGCATGAGAACGGAGCGGAACGAGCCGAGGAACAGAAGAACGATGACGATAACGATCAGCACCGCTTCCATGATCGTCTTGAACACTTCCTCGATGGACGCGCTGATGGAATCGGTCGCATCATAGAGGACTTCAATGGTCATGCCGTCGGGCAGGCTGTCCTGAATGGACGGCAGTTCGGTGAGCACTGCTGCCGACACGTCGAGCGGGTTTGCGCTCGGCGACGGGAAGACGCCGATAAAGGTGCCCGGCTGCCCGTTGAAGTTCACGCGCGTGTCGGTGCTTTCGGCTGCCAGCTCCACATCCGCGACATCACGCAGGCGAACCACCTCGTCACCGACGGCCTTGAGCGGCATCGCGCCAAAGGCTTCCGGCGTCTGAAGCGTGGATTCCATCTGGATGGCGTAGGAGACGTAGTCATTCTCCGTCTTGCCGGGAGCGGCAAGGAAGTTCGACGCGCGAATGCCGGCCAACACTTCAGCCGCCGTCAGCTTGCGCGCCGCAAGGCGCACGGGATCGATCCACACGCGCATCGAGTATTCCGCCGCACCCATGACCTGAACCTCGGCAACGCCGGGGATCGTGGACATGCGCGGACGGATGACGCGTTCAATATATTCGGTGAGCTGCTCGCTCGTCATGTTCGGGTTCTGCATCGCCAGATACATGGTGGCGAACTGCATGCCCGTTCCCTTGACGATGGTCGGGTCCTTGGCGTCCGGCGGCAGATCGCTGCGCACCTCCTGCACCTTGGACATGACCTCGGTCAGCGCGACGTCGGGATCCGATCCGAGGCGCATCTTCACGCTGATCGTGCTGGCGGACGGACGGCTCTGAGAGGTGACATAGTCAACATTCTCGGTCGTCGCGACCGCACGCGCGATCGGGGCCGTGATGAAGCCCTGAATCAGATCGGCGCTCGCGCCGGGATAAATCGTGGTGACGGTGATAACCGTCTCCTCAACCTCCGGGTACTGACGCACCTGGAGATTGAAAAGGCCCTGGAAGCCAAGCAGCAGGATCATGAGGCCGAGAACGGTCGAAAGGACCGGTCGGCGTATGAAGATGTCAGAAAAACTCATTTGTCCGCTGCCTCTTCAGCCTTGCTGTCTTCGGCGTTGGTGTCTTCGGTCGCGGCGTTCTGAGCGCCGGGGGCGCCAGGGTTGATCTGGTTGTCGATCTTCACCGGCGTTCCGTTGGAGAGACGGTTCTGGCCTGCGGTCACGATGATGTCGCCCGGCTCGACGCCGGAGCTGATCTCGATACGGTCGCCGGAGCGACGGCCAACCTTGACGAAGACCTGGCGGGTCTCCAGTTTCTCTTCATCGCCTTCCCCGGCGTCCTTCGGCTTGCGAACCGCGTACACGTAATCGCCGTAGAGGCTGGTGACGACGGCCGTCTGCGGCAGCGAAATGACGCCGTCTTCTTCCGGCAGGATCACGCCAACCTGAACGAACTGGCCGGGGGTGAGCTTGCCAGCGGTGTTGTCGATGCGGGCGCGCACCGAAACGAGGCGGCTCGACGGGTCAACCTTGGGATCGATACCGGTGATCGTGCCTTCAAACACGTCATTGCCGGAGTTCAGCCACAGGCGAACCGGCTGACCGATCTTCAGAAGGCCAAGGCGCTGCTCGGGAACGGTGAAGTCGGCGCGCATGGTCTCGGTGTCCTGCAGCGTGGCGACAATCGTGCCCGGCGAAAGATACTGACCGCGATCAACGCGCGGGATGCCGATCGTGCCGCTGAAAGGCGCGCGAAGCTGGCGCTGCTGCACCACGGCTTCTGCCTTCTCCACCTGTGCGGCGGATGCCTGGGCGGCGGCTTCGGCATTGTCCAGCGAAGCGCCGGAGCTGACACCACGGCTGCGCAGTTCGCGGGCGCGGTCGAGCGCCTGCTTGTCGAGGGCGGCCTGTGTGCGCGAGGCGCTTAAGTCGGCCTGCTGCACATTGTCCTCGAGCTGCAGAAGGATCTGGTCCTTCTCCACCTGCTGGTTTGCCTCGAAGAGGATGTCGGTGACGATGCCCGTGGTCTCCACGGTCAGGTCGACACCCTGATTGGCATTAACCGTGCCAATGGCTTCAATGCTTGGCGTCCACCTGGCCTCTTCCGCTTCGACGGTGGAAACCGTCACGGTGGGAACGGGCATGTTCGCGAAGAACTGCTCGATCGCCTGATCTCGGAACATGTTGAAGCCGACTATTCCGCCTGCGAGAACCGCAAGCAGGACAATGGCAATGAGAAGACGCTTGATCATGTCGTCGGCCCCCGAAGGCGTATCTGAAAAATAATGGTTCGCTTACATAAGAATGGCGGAGATAGCGACGTTGCTGTTCACCCACAAGTGGGGATGGTCACGATCCTGGCTTGCAAACTGCGGGGCATTTACTGTACCGTCTGGACGGTATTGTCAAGACACAGGATAATTGTTGTGGCCAGAACAGCCTCAGGGGCGCGGGAAAAGATCCTGGCAGCGGCGGCGGAGATTGTCCGTGAGGCCGGCGCCGGGAACATGTCACTCGACGCGGTCGCAGCACGGGCAGGCGTTTCCAAGGGCGGCCTGCTCTATCATTTTTCCAGCAAGGCGAAGCTGTTCGAAGCCATGGTGGAAGAGTTCGTATCCGAGGAATATGAGCGCTTTCAGGAGCGCCAGAAGCATCACGAAGGCGGCGCCAATGGCGGCGTCCATGCCTATCTCGATCTCTTTGTCGATGACCGCAAGAAGTGCCAGCCGCCGCCCTCCGGCCTGCTGGCCGCCCTTGCCGAGAACCCGGATTTTCTAAAACCGGTTCAGGCCTATGAGCGTGAGATTCTGGACCAGATGCGCGCCACGGCAAGCGACCCCGCGCTGGCCGTCATCACCCTTCTCGTCGTGCATGGCGTCCGGGCGATGGAGCTGCTTTCCATCAACGTGGTGAACAATCAGGAAATTTCCGAAACGGTCGCCGCCCTGCGCGGCATGCTCGACGGCCAGACGCCACAGCCAGCCTGAGTCGTTTTCGGGTTCGTCAGGCGCTTTGCCGCGCTCCCACTGCCGCGCGCGTGCCATGGCTGCGGTCTGCAAAACGCGGGATCGGCTCCTGCAGATGCTGCAAGGCGCTGACCGGCTCGCCGGCGATGCGCCGCACGAGCAACCGCCCCAGCAATTCGCCCGCCTCTGCAATGTCCTCATAGACGGAATCCACGCGCGGACGCACCTCGTCATAGAGCTGCGAAGTCTGCTTGACGACGAGGTCAAAGTCCTCGCCCACCTTCAGCCCCCGGTCGCTCAGCGCCGCCATGATGGAGAGCGCCGAGACCTCGCCCGCGCACACCACGCCGTCAGGCGGAGCGGGCTGTTCAAGCCGCCAGCCCAGCCACGCGTAGAGATCGGCCGCGCTGCTGTCGAGATTGATCTCGGCGGGCAGTTCCCATTCGACGCCGTTTTCGGCAGCGGCGGCAAGAAAGCCGTCGCGCAGATATCGGTGAAAGGTGAAACGCTGCGGCGGCAGGATAAGCGCGAGGCGTCGCCTGCCCTTCGCGACAAGACGCTCCACCGCCATGCGGGCAAAGCCCGCATTGTCGTAATCGACGAAGGCGTGCTCGATCCCAAGATCGGTGCGCCCATGGGAGACGAACGGAAAATCGTTTTCGACCAGAAGCTTTACGCGCGGATCATCCGGTTCGGTACGCGAGAAGACGACGCCATCCGCCGTGCGGTTGCGCAGGATGTATTCGATCGGATCGAGCGTGGGCGCTTCGGCGAAATGCGGCGTGATCACCAGATGATACTGCGTATCGCGCAGGGCGCGTGTGAGACCGCTGATCATGGAAGTGGAGAAGCCAAGCAGCTCGTCATGCGGGTCGAGCACGAAGCTGATGACATTGGTGCGGCCCGTGCGCAGATGGCGTGCCGCGCGGTCTGGCTGATAGCCGATCTCGCGCGCCACGCGCTGAACGCGCTGGCGCGTCTCAAGCGCAATCTGCGGCGCGTCGAGCAGCGCCCGCGAAACCGTGGTGACGGCAAGCCCGGTAATCTCTGCGATGGTGCGCAGCGTCGGTCGGTCGGATCGGCGCGCCATGTCAGGCTCCACCGGCAGACGTCATCCAGCCCCCGGACGCGTCTGAATTTCTGATTTTGTTCATTTCAATCGATATAAATCGGATCATTTGCGCTCGAGGCGCGACCTGCCTGTTGTGATTTCGTTTTGAGTTTCAACGTTCTACCTCCTTCCGCCAATCAGACAAGAAACTGATTGACCTTCCCCGGATTTATAACGTTATAAATATATAGATCGCAGAGGAGCAAGCGATCCCATTGGGAGGAGTATCATGATCATTCGCAAATTCGCCGCGCTTGCGGCGGGAGCAGCCGTTCTTTCCCTCACCGCTGGCAGTGCCATGGCCGAAGACAATGTCGAGGTTCTGCACTGGTGGACTTCGGGTGGCGAGGCAGCCGCGTTGAACGTGCTCAAAGAAGATCTGGAATCCAAGGGCGTGACCTGGCAGGACATGCCGGTGGCCGGCGGCGGCGGTGAAGCCGCGATGACCGCCCTGCGCGCCCGCGTGACCGCCGGCAACGCGCCGACTGCCGTGCAGATGCTCGGTTTCGACATTCTCGACTGGGCCGAACAGGGCGTGGTCGGCAATCTCAACGACGTCGCCGAAGAAGAGGGTTGGGCCGAAGTGGTTCCCGCCGCCCTTCAGAATTTCTCCAAATATGACGGCAACTGGATTGCCTCGCCGGTCAACGTCCATTCCACCAACTGGGTCTGGATCAACAAGGCCGCGCTCGATGCTGCCGGCGGCAAGGCCCCGGAAACCTGGGAAGAGCTCGTCGCCGTGCTCGACAAGATGAAGGAGAACGGCATCACCCCGCTCGCCCATGGCGGTCAGCCCTGGCAGGACGCCACGGTGTTCGAGGCGGTGGTGCTTTCTCTGGGCAACGACTTCTACAAGTCTGCCCTCAACGATCTTGATCCCGAGGCGCTTGGCTCCGACAAGATGAAGGAAGCCTTCGACCGCATGGCCACGCTGCGCACCTATGTGGACGACAATTTCTCCGGTCGCGACTGGAACCTGGCCTCCGCCATGGTGATCGAGGGCACCGGCGGCATGCAGATGATGGGCGACTGGGCCAAGGGCGAATTCCTCAAGGCCGGCAAGAAGCCGGGCGAGGACTTCGTCTGCATCCGCTTCCCCGGCACGCAGGGTTCCGTGACCTTCAACTCCGACCAGTTCGTCATGTTCCAGGTGGGTGAAGACAAGCAGAAGGCCCAGAAGATGATGGCGTCTTCCGTCATGAACCCGGAATTCCAGTCCGCCTTCAATGTGGTGAAGGGCTCGGTACCCGCACGCACCGACGTGCCCAACGAGGCCTTTGACGATTGCGGCAAGAAGGGCATGGCCGATCTTGCGGAAGCCAATGCCAGCGGTTCGCTGTTCGGCTCCATGGCCCATGGTCATGGCGCGCCGGCTGCGGTGAAGAACGCGGTGAACGATGTGGTCACGCAGCACTTCAACGGTGACCTCACGTCGGAAGAAGCAGTCGAAGAGCTTCAGAACGCCGTCGCTGCCGCACAGTAAAACAGGCCAGTGCAACGCATCGTCAGGCGGGGTCTTCGCTCCGCCTGGCTGATCCGGCTGCCGCGCCGCACCGTTCAACGGGAAGCCCCGCATGAACCGCAATCGCCTGCAGGAGATCATTCCGCGCCTGGTGCTCAGCCCGAGCATGGCGCTGATCCTGATCTTCGTCTACGCCTTCATTCTCTACACCTTCTACCTGTCGATGACCGACTCGCGCATGCTGCCGTCCTACGGCTTTGTCGGTTTCGAAAACTACGAGAAATTATGGAACTTACGCCACTGGTGGCGGGCGCTCACCAATCTGGCGATCTTCGGCACTCTTTATATAGTGATCTGCTCGGTGCTCGGTCTGTTTCTGGCGATCCTGCTCGACCAGAAGATCCGCGGCGAAGGCTTCCTGCGTCCCATCTATCTCTATCCGATGGCGCTCTCCTTCATCGTCACCGGCACGGCCTGGAAATGGTTTCTCGATCCGGGCATCGGTCTTGAGAACACCATGCATCAATGGGGCTGGGCGAGTTTCGAGTTCGCCTGGATCAAGGACCGGACACTGGCCATCTACACGGTGGTGATCGCCGCTGTCTGGCAATCCTCCGGCTTTGTCATGGCCATGTTCCTTGCGGGCCTGCGCGGCGTCGACAGCGAGATCATCAAGGCCGCTCAGATGGACGGCGCGTCGAACGTCACCATCTATCGCCGCATCATCATCCCCATGATGCGCCCCGTCTTTCTTTCCGCCTTCGTGGTGCTCGCGCATCTGGCGATCAAGTCCTACGATCTGGTCGTGGCGCTCACAGGCGGCGGCCCCGGTCAGGCGACCGAACTGCCGGCAACCTTCATGTATTCCTACACCTTCACCCGCAACCAGATGGGCATCGGCGCGTCGTCAGCCATCATCATGCTGGTGATGATCTTCTCGATCATCATTCCCTATCTCTATTCCGAGCTGAAACCGGGGAGGCAGAGATGAGCGCCGGGAAAACCGTTGGCGTCAGCGGCAACAGGCTTGCCCGCGCCCTGCTCTACACCGTGCTGATCGTCTGCGCGGTCTATTATCTCCTGCCGCTCTACGTGATGCTGGTCAATTCGGTGAAGCCGCTGGACGAGATCCGTCAGGGCAACATGCTTGCGCTGCCGGACATCTTTACGCTCGAGCCATGGGCCAAAGCCTGGTCGAGCGCTCAGATTGGGGTGCAGCCGACCGGGCTGAAACCCTATTTTTTCAACTCCATCCTGATGGTGGTGCCGGCGGTGGCCATCTCCACCGTTCTGGGCGCGCTCAACGGTTATGTGCTCACCAAATGGCGTTTCCGGGGCGACGACATCGTCTTCGGGCTCATCCTTCTGTCCTGCTTCATCCCGTTCCAGATCGCGCTCATTCCCGCAGCGCGCATTCTGGGCATGCTGGGCATTGCCGGCACGACGCAGGGGCTTGTTCTCATCCACGTGGTCTACGGGCTGGGCTTCACCACGCTCTTCTTCCGCAACTACTACGCCGCCTTCCCCACCGAGCTGGTACGCGCGGCGCAGATCGACGGCGCTGGCTTCTTCCAGATCTTCCGGCGCATTCTCCTGCCGTCTTCCGCGCCGATCATCGTCGTCACGGTGATCTGGCAGTTCACGAACATCTGGAACGACTTCCTGTTTGGCGTGTCGTTTGGCGATTTCGACTCCCAGCCGATGACGGTGGCGCTCAACAATCTCGTGTCATCGTCGGGCGGCGTGAAGGAGTACAACGTCCATTTCGCCGGCGCGATCCTCGCCGCACTCCCCACGCTCGTCGTCTACATTGTCTCCGGACGCTATTTCGTGCGCGGCCTCATGGCCGGCGCCGTCAAAGGATAAGCCATGGCCTTTCTCAAGATCGACAATCTCAGGAAATCCTTCGGCAAGGTCGATGTGCTCAAGGGCATCGATCTGGAGATCGAGGAAGGCGGGTTTCTGGTTCTCGTCGGCCCGTCCGGCTGCGGTAAGTCCACCCTGCTCAACACCATTGCCGGGCTCGAGCCCATCACCAGCGGTTCGATCAGCATCAATGGCAAGGTGGTCAACGACCTGCACCCCTCGCAGCGCGACATCGCCATGGTGTTCCAGTCCTACGCGCTCTACCCCAACATGACGGTGGCCGAAAACATCGGCTTTGGCATGGAAATCCGCGGCGTCCCCAAGGCGGAGCGCGATGCGGCCATCGCCAAAGTGGCCGAGACGCTGCAGATCGGCGCGCTGCTCAACCGCAAGCCGAGCCAGCTTTCAGGCGGCCAGCGCCAGCGTGTCGCCATGGGCCGCGCGCTGGTGCGCGATCCGATGGTGTTCCTGTTCGATGAGCCGCTTTCCAATCTCGACGCCAAGCTCAGGGTCGACATGCGCACCGAGATCAAGCGCCTGCATCAGCGCATGGGCACCACCATCGTCTATGTCACGCATGACCAGATCGAGGCGATGACGCTGGCTACCAAAATCGCCGTGCTCAAGGACGGCGTTCTGCAGCAATTCGGCACGCCGGCTGAAATCTACAACACGCCCAACAACCTCTTCGTCGCCGATTTCATGGGCTCGCCTTCCATGAACCTCATCCCCGCAAAGGTGAAGGCCAGCGGCGGAGATGTGGCCATCATGATGGAGCGCGACGAGGGCGAGCCGCTTGCCCTGCCCTTCGCCGGCGCCAATGGCGCGCTTGCCGGGCGCGACGGTCAGGACGTGGTGTTCGGCATCCGGCCCGAAGCGCTGACCGATCCGGACAGCGCCGACCGCAATGCGCGCCATGTGAGCGAACTCGACTGCGACATCGAGGTGATCGAGCCGGCTGGCTCCGACACATTCGCCGTCACACGGCTCGGTGGTCGTGAGATCGTCGCGCGGCTTCGCGCCGACGCACCCATTTCGGCCGGGCAGACAGCCCGCCTCGCCTTCAATCTCGACAAGGCGCTGCTGTTCGACCCGGAAACCGAAGCGCGGATCATTTAAGATGCTTATCCGTTGCGGAAGGCGTAGCTGTAGCCATTGATGGCCGGCACGCCGCCCAGATGCGCGTAAAGCACTTTCGAACCTTCGGGAAAGTAGCCCTTCTTCACGAGGTCGATCATGCCCTGCATGGATTTGCCCTCATAGACCGGATCGGTGATCATGCCTTCCAGCCGCGCGCAGAGGCGGATCGCCTCCTTCGTTTCTTCCGAAGGCACGCCATAGGCGGGATACGCATAGTCCTCCACCAGAACCAGATCATCATCCTCGATCTCGCGGCCGAGTTCCACCAGCTTCGCCGTGTTGCGCGCGATCTCCAGCACCTGGGCGCGCGTCTGGTCCGGCGTGCCCGAGGCGTCGATGCCGATCACATTGCGGGCGCGGCCATCGGCGGCAAACCCCACCAGCATGCCGGCATGGGTGGAGCCCGTCACCGTGCACACGACAATATAGTCGAAGGTGAAGCCGAGTTCGGCCTCCTGCGCGCGCACCTCTTCGGCAAAGCCCACATAGCCAAGCCCGCCATATTTGTGCACCGATGCGCCGGCGGGGATCGGATAGGGCCTGCCGCCCTTTGCCTCCACGTCCTTCAGGGCGTCTTCCCAGCTTTGCCGGATGCCGATATCGAACCCTTCGTCGACCATCTGCACATCCGCGCCCATCACGCGGCTTAAGAGAATGTTGCCCACGCGGTCGTAGACGGCATCTTCGTGCGGCACCCAGCTTTCCTGCACCAACCGGCATTTGAAGCCGATCCGTGCAGCCGTGGCCGCAACCATGCGCGTGTGGTTCGACTGCACGCCGCCGATGGAAACCAGCGTGTCCGCGCCAGAGGCGATGGCGTCGGGCACGATGTATTCCAGCTTGCGCAGCTTGTTGCCGCCGAAGGCGAGGCCCGAATTGCAGTCCTCCCGTTTTGCATAAAGCGCGACCCCGCCGCCCAGATGCGCCGAGAGACGTTCCAGTTTTTCGATATGGGTGGGACCGAAGGTGAGCGGGTAACGCTCGAATTTTTCCAGCATGGCAGACCTTTCCAGAAGTTGGATCGTGGCGGAAAGGCTAGCCAAAAACCGAAGAAAGGTGCTTCCATAGTTTCATGAAGTTTGAAGCAGAAAGACGGCACAGTTTTTTGACGATGCTTCGAACCGCCAAAATTATGAGGAAGATATGGAAGAACCTTCCGCAGGCACGGAACTCGACCGCACCGACATGCGCATTCTGCGCCATCTTCAGCGAGACGGGCGGTTGAGCAATGCCGATCTGGCAAAGCGCGTTGGGGTCAGCGCGGCCACCTGCCATCGCCGCACCGAGCGGCTGTTCAGGGATGGCTATGTTCGCGGCGTCCACGCCTCAGTCGCGCCTGAGCATGTCGGGCGCGGCGCGCTGGTCATGGTCGGCGTGGTGCTCGACCGTTCAACGCCGGAGAGCTTCTCCGCGTTTGAAGCCGCCATCCGCGAACTGCCGTTCATCCTCGACTGCCATCTGGTCGCCGGCGATTTTGACTACTTCCTCAAGATAAGGGTGCGCGACATGGCCGATTTCAACCGGCTGCACGGCAGCCAGCTGATCGCGCTGCCCGGCGTCCGCCAGACCCGCACCTTCTTCGTGATGAAAGAGGTGGTGGACGGCGCAGCGCTCGATTTCTGAGCGCCGCGCCGGCTCCTTATTTCAGCCGCGTCAGAAGTCCCGCCATCAGCTGTGCGCGTTCGACAAGGCTGTCGATCTGGATGTGTTCGCCAAGCGTGTGCAGGCCCGCGCCGCGCACGCCGATGGAATCGAGCGTCGGTATGCCGAGCGCGCCGGTGAAATTGCCATCAGAGCCGCCGCCGGCGCTGGCGTGGGTCAGGTCGAAGCCGATCTCATCGGCAACGCCGCGCGCGACGTCGTAGACGGCCATGGTTCCGGCGTCCGGCTCCCAGACGGGGCGGGTCACGCCACGCGTCACCTCGATCACCACATCGTTCTCCTCGCCCGAAAGCGCGAGCATGCGCTCGATGCCGCGGTCGAGATCGGCCTGGCGCTTGGCCATGGAAAGCACTTCCGCATCGCAGAAGGACGAGACGCAGTTGACCCACTGGCCCGCATGAACCACGCCCACCGAGAAGGTGCAGTCGTCGCCGGTCATGCTCTCGATTTCGAGTATCTTGCGCGCCATGGCGGCGATGGCCGAGCGGCCATCCTTGAGCGCCCAGCCGGCATGGCTCGGACGGCCCGACGTTTTCACATTGTAACGGGCGATGGCGTAGCGGCCGGTCACGGCCCCGCCATCCTCGCGCGCGGGTTCGGGCACCAGAACGATCTTGTTCTTGCGCGCCTCCATCTCGATCAGCTCACGCGTCGATGGCGTGCCCACCTCTTCGTCGGGCGTGAACAGCACCGTGATCGGCAGCGGGGTCTCGATACCCGCGAGAATGAGCTGGCGGATCGCCTCGATGCTCACATAGTTGCCGCCCTTCATGTCCTGAATGCCGGGGCCGTAGCAGCGGCCATCCTCGATGCGCCAGGGGTTCTTCTCCAGCGTGCCGATGGGATGAACCGTGTCGAGATGGCCGGAGATCAGAATGCCGGGCTTGCCGAAGTCCTGGTGCGGAAAGCGCGCGCGCACCGAACCGCCAAAACCCATGCGGCCGGGAATGCGCTCGATCTCCGCGCCCACGGCGGCAAGCTCATAGGCGGCGAGGTCCATCATGCGGTCCACCGCAGCCGCATCGAATGTCGGGCTCTCGCAGAGGATCCAGGGTTTGAGCCCGGCCAGCATGGTGTCCGTGTCGAATGGCAGGTTCTTGAAATTCATGGTCTGTATCCTGAACTGGAGCAATTCCAGGAAAAGTGGAAACCGGTTTTCGTTCGGAATTGCGAAAAAACAATGGGTTGGAGCGTTTCCGCGTTTCAGCGAAAACGCGCTCGTGGCTGGCTCAGAGCGGAAGGCGCTTTTCGACGATGCGGGCCATGATGCTCGCACCCACGGGCAGAATCCCGTCATCGAGAATGAAGCCCGGATTGTGAACCGGGATCGAACCCTTGTGGCCGAGCGTGCAATAGGCCCCGGGAACCGCCTTCAGCATGTCGGCGAAGTCCTCGCTGCCCGTGACCAGCTCCCTGGTGATGGTCGCATTGTCCTGGCCGACAATCTCGGCCGCCGCCTCGCGATAGGCTTCGGAAAGGTCGGCGTCGTTCATCAGCACGTCGAAGACGGGGCGCAGGTCCGGAACGATTTCCACGTCGTAGCTCGTGGCAAAACCGGCGCAGAGCTTTTCGACCCGCTCATGGATCAGGTCGCGCACCTCGTCGAAGAAATAGCGGATGGTGCCCGAGATCACCGCCTTGTCCGGTACCACATTATAGGCCGAGCCGGAATGGATCTGCGTGACGGAGAGAACGGCCGGCTGCGTCGGCTGCACATTGCGGCTGACGATGGATTGCAGGCTCTGCACCAGCGCCGTGGCAATGACGATGGGATCGCGCGCATGGTGGGGCATCGCGCCATGGCTGCCGACGCCGTTGATGGTGATGTCGAAAAAGGTCGCGCCGGCCATCGCCGGTCCCGGCTTGACGCCGAATTTGTTCGGCTCCGCGAGCGGATTGTTGTGCATGCCATAGACTTCGTCGCAGGGGAACTTGTCGAACAGCCCGTCGGCCAACATGGCGCGCGCGCCGCCAAGCCCCTCCTCCGCCGGTTGGAAGATCATGATCGCACGGCCGGCAAAGTCGCGCGCTTCGGCCAGATAGCGCGCCGCGCCCAGAAGCATGGTGGTGTGGCTGTCATGCCCGCAGCCATGAAACGCGCCGGGGTTTTTCGAGGCGTAGGGAAGATTGGTCAGCTCATCCATGGGAAGCGCATCCATGTCGGCGCGCAGGCCAATGGTGCGGTCGCCTTCCTTCTTGCCCTTGATGACGCCGATAACCCCGGTCTTGCCGAGCCCGGTGTGAACTTCGTCCACACCCCACTTCTTCAGAAGCTCCGCCACGATGCCCGATGTGCGGACTTCCTCGAAGCCGATTTCGGGGTGCTGGTGGAAGTCGCGGCGGATCTCCGTCAGCTCATCTGAGTAATCAGCGATTTTCGGCAAAACGGGCATTTTTTCTCCAAACTGACGCTTTTCACGTCAAACGGTCTGCAATTCTCTGAAATTGGCGAAATCCCACTGACGCCCGGGCGCTGCCTCGATCAGCGCGCGGGTGTAGGCGTGTCTGGGGGCGGAAAGCACATTGGCGGCGCTGTCATGTTCAACGACCCGCCCATGCTGCATCACAACCACCTCGTCGCAGATCTGCGCGGCGACACGCAGATCATGGGTGATGAAAAGAATGGCGATGCCGAGTTTCTGCTGAAGTTCGTCCAGAAGATCGAGCACCTGCGCCTGAACGGAAACATCGAGCGCCGAGACCGCCTCATCGGCCACCAGCACATCCGGCTCCATGGCAACGGCGCGCGCGATGGCGACGCGCTGGCGCTGGCCGCCGGAAAACTGGTGCGGGTAGCGGTCGATGGCGTCGTCGGGCAGACCAACGAGTTTCAGGAGTTCACGCGCCCGCGAAAGTGCTGCCTTGCGCTCTGTTCCCATATTGAGCGGTCCCTCGACGAGGCTGCGCCCGATGGTCCATCGCGGGTTCAGCGAGCGGAAGGGATCCTGAAAAACGATCTGGATGTGACGGCGCAGCGGCTGAAGCGCACGACGTGAAAGCGTGGCGATCTCATGGTCGGCAACGCGGATCTCGCCCTCCGTCGGATCGATCAGCCGCATGATGCAGCGCGCGACGGTGGATTTGCCCGAGCCGCTTTCGCCGACAATACCGAGCGTGCGCCCGCGCGGAATGGCGAAGTTCACATCGGTGGCCGCTTTTGTGGGTTCGCTCCGTTTGAACACGCCATGCGCGCCATAAACCTTCTGCAGCCCGCTTACCGAGAGAACCGCTTCCCCGCCGGGCGCATCGCGCGCGGCGCGCGGGGTGAGGCTCGGCACGGCCTGAAGAAGCTCGCGCGTGTATTCCTCCTGCGGGTGGCGCAGCAATTGCTCGACCGGGGCCTGTTCGACGATCTTGCCAAGCTTCATCACGTGAACGGTGTCGGCAATCTCGGCCACCACGCCCATATCATGCGTGATGAAGAGAACGGCGGTGCCGTGCTTTTCCTGAAGCTCGGCGATGAGGGTCAGGATCGGTTCTGTTGCAAACTTTCCGCTTACGGGCGGCGTGGCATAGGT
>NZ_JAMQML010000015.1:0-120312 GCF_030068685.1 Nitratireductor sp. GZWM139
GGTTCGGGGTGAAGACGGCGCGCCAGGCGCGGGCGATTGGCGAGGTCGCGGACGGTGTTGTCGTCGGCAGCGCCATCGTTGCGACCATCGCACAGTGTTACGACGCCGATGGCAACAGGATCGAAGACCCCGCCGAGGCCGTTGCGACCCTCGTCAAGGGGCTTGCGGACGGCGTGCGGGAAGCGCGCCTTGCTGTTGCCCGATAGACGGCGCATTCTCAGTATCCAGAAGAAAAGAAGGCAAATGGAATGAACTGGATCACCAGCTATGTGAGGCCGAAGATCAACTCGATGCTCGGTCGTCGGGAAATGCCGGAGAACCTCTGGATCAAGGATCCCGAGAGTGGCGAAATGGTCTTCCACAAGGATCTGGAAGACAATCTCTGGGTCATTCCCTCCTCCGGTCATCACATGAAGATTTCCGCTCGCGAGCGGTTGAAGTCCTTCTTTGACGATGGCGAATACGCGGTTCTGGAAAATCCGAAGGTCGTGATCGACCCGCTGAAATTCCGCGATGAGCGCCGCTACACCGACCGCCTGCGTGACGCCAAGGCCAAGACCAGCATGGAAGACGCCGTGCTGAGCGGTGTTGGCCGCGTGGAAGGTCTGGAGCTGGTGGCAACCGTTCAGGACTTCGCCTTCATGGGCGGCTCGCTCGGCATGGCTGCCGGTGAAGCGATCGTCCGCGCCTTCGAGACGGCTGTGGAGCGCAAGCTGCCGCTGGTGCTTTACGCTGCTTCGGGCGGCGCGCGCATGCAGGAAGGCATTCTCTCGCTGATGCAGCTTCCGCGCACCACGGTTGCGCTGGACCGGCTGAAGGAAGCGGGCCTGCCTTACATCGTCGTGCTGACCAACCCGACCACCGGCGGCGTGACGGCGTCCTACGCCATGCTGGGCGATGTCCATATCGCAGAGCCGGGTGCGCTGATCGGCTTCGCCGGCCCCCGCGTGATCGAGCAGACCATTCGCGAGAAGCTGCCGGAAGGCTTCCAGCGGGCTGAATATCTGCGCGACCACGGCATGGTCGACATGGTGGTTTCGCGTCTGGAAATGCGCGAGACCATTGCGCGGCTCCTTAAAATTCTCCTGAAGGAGAAGGTCGAGGCCAAGCCGGAAATCGTCGAAGAGGTTGTGGTTGAAGAGGCCGAGGCCGTTTCGGACGCTGCGCCCGAGGCAGAAGCCGAGCAGCCCAAGGCCTGAGCCAGACTGGCTGTCGCCGGCCGAGACCCCATCCTTCTTCGGACAGGACTGCAATGACCACTCTTTCTGCCGAGCGGGAAATCGAGCGTCTGCTTTCGCTCCATCCCAAGGGCTTCGACCTGTCGCTCGAGCGCGTCACGCGCCTGCTCGAGCGGCTGGGCAACCCGCACCTCAACATGCCGCCCGTCATTCATGTGGCGGGCACCAATGGCAAGGGCTCGGCAACGGCCTTTTCGCGCGCCGTGCTGGAGGCGTCGGGGCGGGTGGTTCACGTCCACACCTCGCCGCATCTGGTGAACTGGCACGAGCGTTACCGGATCGGGGCAGAGGGCGGCGGCAGGCTTGTCGAAGACGCGGTTCTGGCCGATGCCGTGGCGCGGGTCGCCGAGGCCAATGGCGGCGAGGCGATCACCGTCTTTGAAATCCTTACGGCGGTGATGTTCGTGCTCTTTTCCGAGCATCCGGCGGATGTGGCCATTGTCGAAGTCGGTCTGGGCGGGCGTTTCGACGCCACCAATGTCATTCCCCGCCCTGCGGCCAGCCTCATCATGCCGATCTCGCTCGATCACGAGGCTTATCTGGGCGACCGGGTGGAGTTGATCGCGGCCGAGAAGGCCGGGATCATCAAACGCGGCTGTCCTGTCGTGGTCGGACAGCAGCCCTTCGACGCCGCGCGCGAAGTGCTCGTCGATACGGCTGAGCGGCTTACCTGTCCGCTGACCGTCTATGGCGAGGACTTCCTCGCTTTCGAAGAGAATGGCCGCATGATCTATCAGGACAATGACGGTCTGTTTGACATGTCATTGCCCCGGCTCACCGGACGGCATCAGATCGCCAACGCCGCCGCCGCCATCGCGGCGGTCAAGGCAGCGGGTTTCCCCGTCGATCTGCGCGCGGCGGAAACGGCCATGGAACGCGTTGTGTGGCCTGGCCGTTTGCAGCGGCTCGAGGCCGGCCCGCTGGCAGATCTGGCCCCCGAGGGCTCAGAAATCTGGATTGATGGCGGTCACAATCCCGGCGCGGGTGAGGCGATTGCCGAAGCGCTCGCGTCTGAAGAGGATCGCTCGCCGCGCCCGCTTTTCCTGATTGCCGGCATGATCAACACCAAGGATCAGACGGCATATTTCCGCGCTTTCGAGGGCATGGCCCGCCATGTCTACACGGTTCCGGTGGCGGCAAGTGATGCCGGCGTGCCGAATGCCGAACTGGCTGCCCGGGCGATGGAGGCGGGGCTTTCCGCCGAGCCGGTGCACTCGGTGGCCAATGCGCTGAAGCTCCTGCATGACACGCTTGATGCCGGTCGCGACGGCACCGAGCCGCCGCCACGCATTCTCATCTGCGGCTCGCTCTACCTGATCGGTGAGGTTCTGGCCGAGAACGGCACGCCACCGCGTTAGTCCGGTTGGGGGAAGCCCGACATCCACGCCCGGCTCCCCCTCCCCTCCGCTGTTCCTTCCCTCCGCTCCTTCGTCATCCTCGGACTTGATCCGAGGATCCATGCCGGAACGTCTGGGACGAACCGCAGCCTCTGAAGATTGCGGATCGTTTTCCGCGCCGGTGCCGGGGGCGTCGCAACGGCATGGATCCTATGGTCAAGCCATAGGATGACGAAGTGGGGATGGGTATCTGCCCGATCTGCTTAAGGTGGCCCGAGTGGGGTTTGAGCATGTCCCCTATGACTGCCAGCAGGTGAAACCTGTAACGGCAAAGACGGATGCCCCCTTCCGCTCCTTCGTCATCCTCGGACTTGATCCGAGGATCCATGCCGGAACGTTTGGGGTGAACCGCAGCCTCTGAAGATTGCGCATCGTTTTCCGCGCCGGTGCCGGGGCGTCGCAATGGCATGGATCCTATGGTCAAGCCATAGGATGACGAGGTGGGGATGGGTATCTGCCCGATCTGCTTAAGGTGGCCCGAGTGGGGTTTGAGCATGTCCCCTATGACTGCCAGCAGGTGAAACCTGTAACGGCAAAGACGGATGCCCCCTTCCGCTCCTTCGTCATCCTCGGACTTGATCCGAGGATCCATGCCGGAACGTTTGGGGTGAACCGCAGCCTCTGAAGATTGCGCATCGTTTTCCGCGCCGGTGCCGGGGCGTCGCAATGGCATGGATCCTATGGTCAAGCCATAGGATGACGAGGTGGGGAGGTGTATGGCGCAAGCCTCACCGGAGAAAGGCACCGGGGCGCCACCCGGCCAGCCAAATGGAAAACCCCTTACACCATCCCCATCAGGCCGCGTCGGATGAGGTCCAGTGCGAGCAGGGTCAGGCCGATCCTGAACCAGCGCCGGAACGTCTCTTCCGGCATTTTCTCCAGAAGACGGCTGCCATAGAGGGTTCCAAGATAGCCCGAGGCGATCATCAGGGCGATGAAGGGCAGCCAGTGCCAGAAGGCGAACCCCGCAACGGCAAACACGACGACCTTCAGTGCGTGCTGCACGGTCATGCCGGCGGCGTGGGTGGCGACCAGCGCCTTGCGGTCATCGGGAATGATCTGCGCGAAGAAGGCGGACAGGAGTGGTCCCGTCGCGCCGACAAACATGGTTGCGAGCGCCAGAACGGCGCTGCCGAAGGCAAGGCCGGCATGGCCGAGGCGGGCCGCACCGGGGATCTTTGTCCAGGTAACCGCGATGACGAACACGCCCAGAACGAGCTTCAGCAGCGCGTCGGGCAGCTGCACGACGAAATACGCCCCGACGGCGGCGCCGATCAGGCTGCCGAGAATGAATGGTGCGGCGATGGAAAAGCGGATATGCGCGCGCTGGCGCCAGGCGCGCCCGGTGTTGGAGCCGAGCTGGACGGCTCCATGCACGGGGATGAGTGCTGCGACCGGAATGAAGAGGCCGAGCAGCGCCAGCATGGCCACCCCGCCGCCGACGCCGAAAGCGGCTGTCAGCGCCGAAGTGAAGAAGCTGGCGATGATAAGGAGAAGCGCCGGGAGCGCTCCCAGCGTGTCAGGCAGAAATGTCTCCCAGCCGCCCAACAACAGGTCCTAGATCACCGTGCGCCCATTCGGGCGCACAAAGGACAATCCATTTCCCTGATGTAGCATCGGAATGACCGAGCTCTAGAGGAACTGCTTGCGGGTGAACTGGCCTGCCGGGCGATAACGCCACAGATAGGTGGGCAGGATGGCTGCAAGCGAATGCTTCTGGATGCCGAGCCCGTCGAGCGTGCGGCCGGCGGCTTTCGCCTCCTCGGAAACGACATTGTCGGACTTCAGAAGCTTCACCTGATCGAGCGTCAGCATCGGCTTGGGCAGAAGGCCGAGAATGCGGGCCTGAATGCGCGCCACGAACCAGGGCAGGGAAACGAACCAGCGTTTGCGGTAGGTGGCTTCCAGCATCTCTTCGAGGCATTCGCGGAACGAAAGCACTTCCGGGCCGCCCAGCTCATAGATCTGGCCGCCTTCCAGATCGCCGTCCACGGAGCGGGCATAGGCTTCGGCCACATCGCCCACATAGACAGGCTGGAACTTCGTCTCGCCACCGCCGATGAGCGGCAGGAAGGGCGAGAAACGCGCCAGATTGGCGAAGCGGTTGAAGAAGTCGTCTTCCGGACCGAACACGATGGAGGGGCGAATGATCACCGCATCCTTCACGGTCTCCAGAACCGCCTGCTCGCCCAGCGCCTTGGTGCGGGCGTAGTCGGAGTCGGAATTCAGGTCGGCGCCGATGGCGGAGCCATGCGTCAGCTTCGCGCCGGCTGCACGGGCGGCCTCCGCGACGGCGCGCGCGCCGAAATTCTGCACGGCGTCGAAGGACTGACGGCCGGATTCATAGAGGATGCCGACCAGGTTGATCACATGGTCTGCCCCTTCAACGGCCCGGTCGATGGAGGCGCGGTTGCGCAGGTTTGCCTGCACGGCCTGCACCTGTCCCACATTGCCAAGCGGCTGCAGGTGGATCGCCGAATTGGGGTTGCGGCAGGCAACGCGCACACGATGCCCGCGCTTGGTGAGCGCCTGCACCAGATGACGGCCGACAAAGCCTGAGCCGCCAAAAATGGTGATGAGCTTAGGGTTCTGGCTGATCGTTGCCATTTGCCTCGGTCTCCGATTTCTCAGGGGCTACATAGTCGGTTTCGCGCCAAAGGCAAAGGGCGATGGGGCAACAAGATGAACATGTCGCGGCGCAAGCCGTCATCCCCAGCCCGAAATGGCCCGAAAACTTGGAAAAAAGCCATGAAACGCCTATATCTTTGTCAGTAAGCGCTGACTGATTCGCAGCGCGTTTTTCCCATGCCCTACAGGGGGGTCCCTCCGGGCTCCTGAGTGAAAGAATTTGATGAGCGACACGCCCGAAACTCTCCCAGGCGAACAGGCCGAATACGGCGCGGAATCCATCAAGGTATTGAAGGGGCTGGACGCTGTTCGCAAGCGCCCCGGCATGTATATTGGCGACACGGATGACGGCTCCGGCCTGCATCACATGGTCTATGAGGTGGTCGATAACGCCATCGATGAGGCGCTTGCCGGTCACGCCACGCTGGTGACCGTGACGCTCACCGCTGACGGCTTCGTCACCGTCACGGACAATGGCCGCGGCATTCCCACCGACATGCATGCGGAAGAGGGGGTCTCGGCGGCCGAGGTCATTATGACGCAGCTGCACGCGGGCGGTAAGTTCGACCAGAACTCCTACAAGGTGTCTGGCGGTCTGCACGGCGTGGGCGTGTCCGTGGTGAACGCGCTTTCCACCAAGCTGAAGCTCAAGATCCGCCGCAAGGGCCAGATCCACGAGATGAGCTTCTCGCATGGCGTTGCCGATGCGCCGCTGGCCGTTACGGGCGATGCGGGCAGTGAGACGGGCACGGAAGTGAGCTTCATGCCTTCGCCCGAGACTTTCACCATGACGGAGTTCAACTACGACACGCTGGAGCACCGCCTGCGCGAGCTCGCGTTCCTGAACTCCGGTGTGCGCATCCTGCTGACGGACAAGCGCCATGCCGACGAGAAGAGCCAGGAATTCCTGTTCGACGGCGGCATCGTGGAGTTCGTGAAATATCTCGACCGCGCCAAGAAGCCGTTGATCGAAGCCCCCATCGCCATTGGCGGTGAGAAGGACGGGATCACGGTGGAAGTGGCGATGTGGTGGAACGATTCCTACCACGAGAACGTGCTGTGCTTCACCAACAACATCCCGCAGCGCGATGGCGGCACGCATATGGCCGGCTTCCGTGGCGCGCTGACGCGCCAGGTGACCGGCTATGCGGACAGTTCCGGCCTGACCAAGAAGGAAAAGGTCTCGCTCACGGGCGATGACTGCCGTGAAGGCCTGACGGCCGTTCTCTCGGTCAAGGTGCCGGACCCGAAGTTCTCGTCACAGACCAAGGACAAGCTCGTGTCCTCGGAAGTGCGCCCCGTGGTGGAAAGCCTCGTCAACGAGGCGCTTGGCACATGGTTCGAAGAGCATCCGACGGAAGCCAAGACGCTGATCGGCAAGGTGGTGGAAGCGGCCTCTGCGCGTGAGGCAGCCCGCAAGGCGCGCGAGCTGACGCGCCGCAAGGGCGTGCTCGACATCACCTCGCTGCCGGGCAAACTGGCCGATTGCCAGGAACGCGATCCGGCGAAGTCCGAAATCTTCATCGTCGAGGGTGACTCCGCTGGCGGTTCGGCCAAATCCGGCCGGTCGCGCAAGAACCAGGCGATCCTGCCGCTGCGCGGCAAGATCCTCAATGTGGAGCGCGCCCGCTTCGACCGCATGCTGTCGTCCGACATGATCGGCACGCTGATCACGGCGCTCGGCACCGGCATCGGCAAGGACGAGTTCAACGCTGACAAGCTGCGCTATCACAAGATCATCATCATGACGGACGCCGACGTCGACGGCGCCCACATTCGCACGCTGCTCCTGACCTTCTTCTTCCGGCAGATGCCGGAGCTGATCGAGCGTGGAAACCTCTATATCGCCCAGCCGCCGCTCTACAAGGTGACGCGTGGCAAGTCCGTCCAGTACATCAAGGACGAAGCGGCGTTCGAGGAGTTCCTGATCAATTCCGGTCTTGAGGAAGCAACGCTCGAACTGTCCAATGGCGAAGTGCGTGGCGGGCAGGACCTCAAGCAGGTCATCGACGATGCACGCGGCGTGCGCCAGCTCATCAATGGCCTGCACACACGCTACAGCCGTTCCGTTGTCGAGCAGGCGGCCATTGCCGGTGCGCTCAATGCGGCGGTGCTGGCCGATCCGGGCAGGGCAGCCGAGGCCGCACAGAAGGTGGCCGAACGTCTGGACATGATCTCCGAAGACATCGAACGCGGCTGGGAAGGCCGGGTGAATCCCTCCAATGAGGGCGCTGGCGGATATCTTTTCGAGCGCACCGTGCGCGGCGTGCGCGAAGTGGTGGTGCTGGATTCAGCGCTTGTTGCGTCGGCTGATGCGCGCGCCATTGATCGCTACACCGAGCGCCTGCAGGAGATTTACACCAAGTCTCCGATGCTGCGCCGCAAGGACAAGTCCGAGGTCATCAGCGGGCCGATGGCGTTGCTCGACGCCGTGTTCGCCACGGGGCGCAAGGGCCTCACCATGCAGCGCTACAAAGGGCTGGGCGAGATGAATGCCGAGCAGCTCTGGGAGACGACGCTCGACCCGGATGCGCGTTCGCTGCTTCAGGTGAAGGTGACGGACGCCACCGACGCGGATTCGCTCTTCTCGCGCCTGATGGGCGACGAGGTGGAGCCCCGCCGCGAGTTCATTCAGGACAATGCGCTTTCGGTGGCCAATCTCGACATCTGACCGCATTGCGAGAAGAACGCTTTTGAAACGGCGCGGAGAGATCCGCGCCGTTTTTCTTTTGTGCTGCGAGGAAGCAGTCGCCGGCCCGGATCGCACTTGTCGACACGCGCGCTGTTTCGCGGGATGATCGGCCAGTCGGGGCCAGAACGGAGGCTGGCGATGCGAGCCTTTTCCTTCAGGAACATCATCATCGCGGCGCTGGCGCTGTGTGCGGTGCTGTTCGCGGTGGGCTGGTTCACGCGTGAGGACCCTGCCGACGCGCCCTACCTTAAAATCCTCGGCGGCGGGTTCATGTTCAACTATCGCGAGGCCGAAATCTTCTACGGTTTCACGGCACAGGTGGTGCGCCCGCTCGCCAGCGGGTCGATCATCGAAGCGACGTTCGAGGATCCGGCGGGTGGTGCGCCGCTGGTGGTTTCCGAGCGCGTAAGCACGATGACGGATCGCTACGCATTGCGGACCCCGCCCGTTCGCGGGGTTGAAGCGAAGAAGCCCTATCGCGTCGAGATCCGGGTCTATGATCGTACGAAGACCACCCTGCTCTGGCAGGAAGAGCACAGCTATGCGAGCCAGATTACCGATACGGTTGTTCCGGAAAAGCCGCTCACGATCGGTCCGGGCTATCACAGGAACCCGGAGCTTGAACGGCGATAGCGAAGTGGCCTTGGGTGCAGCCTGATTTTTTTTATGAACCTTTCTCCAGCGTGCAGCGACTGACGAATGCTGGAGCATCGCACCGAAAAGTGGAAACCGGTTTTCGGATAATTCCGATGCTCCATCAAGAGCTTAGGTCGTCCTTGTGCGTCCGTATGGACGCACGGCGATCCGGGGCGCGAATGCTCCTTCTGAAAAACGCTACTGGAGAAACAAAATGTCCTATTCGTTCAACGCACGTCGCTTCACCATGGTCGCCGCATCGCTTGCCATGATCACTGCAACCGGTCTGCCGACGGCAGGCGTCGCCGGCCAGTTTGCACTGGCCCCGCAGATGGCTGGTCCCGCCATGAACTGCTCCATTCCCAATCATGTGGTCTGTACGATCAGCAGCGCCAAGGGGCTGAAGCTGGTGAAGATCACCGCCAACACGCCGCAGGGCAGCGTGAACCTGGTCAACAAGTCCTACAATGGCTGCCCGAAACAGGTGCAGGTTTCCTGGGACTCGGCCTACCAGATGGCCGGCAAGCAGATCGTGGAATGCAATGGCGGGGGCTTCCGGCTCAAGGCGCGTTGAAGCGCCACCCTCTGATCACCAACACCCGGACGATGCCGCCGGGTACGGGTGGCGGGGCAGCCCGCACAGGTGGCATCAAGCGTGAGACCCGCAGGCTTTCGCCAGCGGGTCTCATCGCATTTCTGGTGTCAGGCGTTCCCGCCTGACCGTAGATCGTCCTTCGAGCGTCCTGATGGACGCACGGCGATCTAGTCGCTCATCTTCAGCGCCTGGATGAAGGCTTCCTGCGGAATCTCCACCTTGCCGAACTGGCGCATGCGCTTCTTGCCCTCTTTCTGCTTCTCGAGCAGCTTGCGCTTGCGGGTCACGTCGCCGCCGTAACACTTCGCCGTCACGTCCTTGCGCATGGCCGAAATGGTTTCGCGCGCGACCACCTTGCCGCCAATGGCAGCCTGGATCGGGATCTTGAACATGTGGCGGGGGATCAGCTCCTTGAGCTTCTCACACATGGCGCGGCCGCGCTTTTCGGCAGCCTGCCGGTGCACCAGCATGGAGAGCGCGTCGACCGGCTCTTCATTGACGAGAACCGACATCTTCACCAGATCGCCTTCGCGATATCCGATGATCTGGTAGTCGAAGCTGGCATAGCCCTTGGTGATGGATTTGAGCCGGTCATAGAAGTCGAACACGACTTCGTTGAGCGGCAGCTCGTAGGTCACCATGGCGCGCTTGCCGACATAGGAGAGGTCGGTCTGGATGCCGCGACGATCCTGGCAGAGTTTGAGGATCGGGCCGAGATAATCGTCCGGCGTCAGGATCGTCGCCTTGATCCACGGCTCCTCGATCGTGTCGATGCGCACAATGTCCGGCATGTCGGCGGGGTTGTGCAGCTCCACCTGGTCACCGGAGGTGAGGTTCATGCGGTAGACCACGGAAGGCGCGGTGGCGATCAGGTCGAGATTGAACTCGCGCTCAAGCCGCTCCTGAATGATCTCCAGATGCAGAAGGCCGAGGAAGCCGCAGCGGAAGCCGAAGCCGAGCGCCGCAGAGGTTTCCATCTCGAACGAGAACGAAGCGTCGTTGAGGCGCAGCTTGCCCATGGCGGCGCGCAGGTCTTCGAAGTCTGCGGCATCGACCGGGAACAGGCCACAGAACACCACCGGCTGCGCCGGCTTGAAGCCCGGCAGGGGCGATGTGGTCTGGCGCTTGTCTTCGGTGATCGTATCGCCGACGCGGGTGTCGGCCACTTCCTTGATCGAAGCCGTGATAAAGCCGATCTCGCCGGGGCCAAGTTCGTCCACCATCACCATCTTCGGGGTCATCACGCCAACCCGGTCCACCGGATATTTGGCGTCGGTGCCCATCATGCGGATGGTCTGGCCCTTCTTGAGCTTGCCGTCGATCACGCGCACCAGCACGATCACGCCGAGATAGGCGTCGTACCAGCTGTCGACCAGCAGCGCCTTGAGCGGGGCTTCCCGGTCGCCGCCTTCGGGTGCGGGGAGGCGGGTGACGATGGCTTCCAGAACATCGTCGATGCCCACGCCGGTCTTCGCCGAAATCGGGATCGCGTCGGAGGCGTCGAGGCCGATCACCTCTTCGATCTGCTCTTTCACGCGCTCGGTGTCGGCTGCGGGCAGATCCACCTTGTTGAGAACGGTGACGATCTCATGATCGTTGTCGATGGCCTGATAGACATTGGCCAGCGTCTGCGCTTCGACGCCCTGGCTGGCGTCGACCACGAGAAGCGAACCCTCGCACGCCGAAAGCGAACGCGAGACTTCATAGGCGAAGTCCACGTGGCCGGGCGTGTCGATCAGGTTCAGCACATAGTGCTCGCCGTTTCGCGCATCATATTCGAGGCGCACGGTCTGGGCCTTGATGGTGATGCCGCGTTCACGCTCGATGTCCATCGAGTCGAGGATCTGATCCTTCATCTCGCGATCGGCCAGCGAACCCGTCATCTGGATCAGCCGGTCGGCAAGGGTCGACTTGCCATGGTCGATATGCGCGACGATGGAAAAGTTGCGGATATGGGAAAGTGGCGTGTTCGTCATGTCGCAGGCTCTAGCAGGCGGCCTCATTTTCGACAAGCATATTGCGATGGCAGATTGCAGCGTATGCAGCGGCAGAGTGCGCTTTTCGGAAAATGAGGCCTCTTATTGTACCGACGGCGCGCCCACCATATATGCTCGGGATGAGCGATCCAGACAGACACAAACTCGGCCTCCTGATCCATGACGTCGCGCGATTGATGCGCCGGCGCTTTCAGGAGAAGGGCAACGAGTACGGACTTTCATCCGCTCAGTGGGGACTTCTGTTCCGGTTGATGAAAGAAGACGGCGTGCCGCAGGCGCGGCTGGCCGAGTTTCTGGAAGTGGAGCCGATCAGCGTTTCGCGCATGGTCGACCGCATGGCCGAGAATGGCTGGGTGGTGCGGCGAGCGGGCAGAATGGACCGGCGCGTGCGCATGATCCACATCACCCAGAAAGCGCGTGAAGCCTGCGACAGCATTCGGCAGATCAGCACGTCTGTCTATGACGAAGCGCTTCTTGATATGGCCGAGGACGAGCGCAGGGTTCTGGTTGGCGCGCTCAACAAGATGGCCGCCAATCTCTGCGCCACGGTGTCCGGCGGCAACGGGCAGACCGCCTGCCCGTAAGCGCGTCTCTCACTCCGCAACCAGTTTGCGATAGAGATGCCATGTCGCGTGGCCGAGGATCGGCATGACCACGGCGAGGCCCGCGAAGAGCGGCAGCGATCCCACAAGCAGTGCGCCTGCAACGAGCAGGCCCCAGAGTGCGATGGGCACCGGATTGGTGCTCGCCGCCCGCACGGATGTGATGATGGCGGCCACGGCGCCGCAATCGCGATCAAGCAGCATCGGAAACGCAATGGACGTGGTGATCAGCACCACAAGGGCGAAGATGAAGCCGATGGCATTGCCAAGCAGCAGAAGCATGAAGCCCGCATCTGTCGTGAACAGGGTTTCGAGGAAATGCGTCATCGATGTCGGCGGTTCGGGACCGAGCAGGCGCGTGTAAAGCCCCTGCGCGACGAGAAGCCACGCTATGAACATCGCAAAGAGCATCGCGCCGACCGCCACAATGGACGGGATGGCCGGTGATCTGCGCACGTCGAATGCATGCCGCCAGGATGTATCGAGCCCGGCTTCGCGCCGCCGGCTGATCTCATAGAGGCCGAGTGCCGCGAACGGGCCAAGCAGGGCAAAGCCCGAGACGAGCGGGAACAGGAGCGGCAGCGCATTTGCGCCCGACGCCCAGTAGATGAGAACCACACCGACCAGCGGATAGATGAGGCAGAGAAACGCATAGTGCGATGGCTTCTGCCAGAAGTCGTCGAGCCCGCGTCCAAGCGCGTCGATCACATCCGACGTGGTGATCTTTCGAACGGCCGGCAATGTGAGTGTCTTGTCGGTTCCGGCCATGACGTGAAAACCAGTCATTTTCTGACCTCCCGGATTGGCCGGGTTGCAGGCCGCAGCCCGGCGACAGCATGGCGGGGAGTATAGGCCCCGTGCTGCCTTACGGCGAGGCGCGGGCCGGTCACATCTTGCGGAGCGCGGGTTGAACGCGGTCAGTCGGTTTTCGGGAAGAACACCCGTTTGGCGAAGGGCGCGCTCGCGCCATGCAGCACGACCGACAGAAGGATGGCGAAAACCGCGATGTCGGTGATGGCGCTGGCGGCGTCGAAACCTGACTGGTCGACGACGAGGATGAGGTAGAGCACGGAGGCAAGCCCGCGCGGGCCGAACCATCCGACAAAGAGGCGCGCGCGCAGGGTCGTGTCGGTTCCCAGCATGGCGAGTAGCACGGGAACCATGCGGATAATTGTGAGGCTGAGGGCTGCGTAGATGAGACCGGGCAGAAGCGGTGTCTCGAAGGCCTGCGGCAACAGCGCCGCACCGAACAGGAGGAAGGTGAGATTGGTGAGGATCGATCCTTCCGTCATGGCGAAATTGCTCATGCCGGCGACCGTGTGCGCGGGCAGGCGCCAGCCAAAGGCAAGGCCGGCCGAGAAGGCGGCGAGGAAGCCATTGCCGCCGGTCAGCTCCGCTGCGAGATAGGCAAGGCCCGCGAGCGTGACCATGATCGGGGTGCGTCCTGCCGGGTTGGAAAGGCGTCGCAGCAGCGCAAACTCGCTGGCGACCGCACCCAGATAGCCGACCGCCAGACCGACCAGCGGCCCGAATACCACCTGCTTGACGAAGAAGGTTGCATGCCCCGCCATGCCCTGGCCGCTGCCTGTGTCGGCCACAAGAGCAAGTGCGATCAGAAGCAGGGGCAGGCACAGCCCGTCATTCAGCCCGCTCTCCACATCGAGCGCCTCGCGTTCCACTTCCGGCAATCCGTCATTGCCGAAAACGGGCTGCGCCAGCGCTGCATCGGTGGGGGTCAGAACGATGGCCAGAACCAGCGCGCCGAACAGGCCCAGCGTGGGGAACAGCGCCATGCCGGCCAGCGTGCCGGCAAGGATGGTGAGCGGAATGCCGATGAACAGAAGCCGCGCAGACAGAAGCGCGGTGGCGCGCTCCACCATGACGCCGGAAATTCGGATATTGGCCGCATCGCGAAACAGGATGATCGCCAGCGTTGCCGTGGCGAGGAACTCGACAATGGAATTGCCGAGCGCGGCGGTGAGGTTGCTGTCTGCCTCGAAGAAGCCGTAGCCCAGCGCGGTGAAAAGCATCGGGCCGGAAAGGACCGAGGCTTCGAGCCTGCGTGAGACCAGTGAATAGGCGGTGAAGCAGAGGAACAGAAGCGCCAGCGCTGCGTGAAGCTCCATCAGCTGTTTCCGTTCTCTTCAGCCGCCTGGTCGTCCTTGCGTTCGGCCCAGTTGAGCGTCTTGTAGTCGAAGCCGAAAGTGAGCGTCGGCTTGACGATGGCAAAGTAGGGCGAAAGGTCGAAATCGCGTGGCGTGAACAGGCTGTGATGGCGGATATGCAGGATCTCGCGCCGTGAATAGGCCGACTCCGCCGAGGCGTGCCCCTTGGCTTTCACCGTTTCCGGCAGGATCGGATAGCGCACGCCCTGAAAGGCCTGGGCAATGAGCGACGAGCAGATGGCGCGGGTGGGATCGCCCGAGCCGAGCGCGATCATGCGTCGCCGCCAGCGCACCGGAACGGGTGGCGTGGGCATGAAATAGCGCAGCAGATCGAAGATGTTACGCATGTCGTAGCGCAGCCCGAGCTTGCCGACCATGAAGTCAATGATGGCGTTCCGGTCATCCGGAGTGAGGCCGCTCGCCCGGCAGATGCGGGTGTTGTAGGTCTTGTACTTTGAAAGCGGCACGGCGATGCAGCCATCACCGAGAATGACCTCCACGAGGCGTGGCCGCTCGGAGCCGTCTTCCGGCTCGGGCAGCGCGTCGCCGACATAGAGCGCGGCATGGCTCCAGGTGGACTGGGTGAGATACTTGATCGCTGCCGAGATGCGCTGGTTGCCCTCGATCAGAAGAATGTCACCGGGCTGCAGGGTGCGGTGCAGGGTTTCCGGGTCGGACGGGGTGTAGGGCTGATAGCCTGAGGATTCGCTCTGCAGTCGCCGCGCCAGAAACCGGCCGAGCCGGTCGAGCAGGGTGCTGGATTGTTCGCTCATGCGCTCCCGTCCGCCAATCAAGCAGCATTATCCGGTTCGCTCATGGGGCGAACCATTCGACGTTGCAGACCCTAGAGCATCAAACCGAAAAGTGGAATCCGGTTCTCAGTTCTTCCCATGCTCCGTCAAATGTTTGGTCGTCCTTTCTCGCCGGAACAGATGCGTGGCGATCGGGTGGTGTTCTCGTGCAGGGCGGGCGTCGTGGTTTCCTCTTTCGACGGTGCAGCAACAATTTGACTTTATTCAATCGTTTGATTAAATTTGATGCATGAAACAGGGCAATCATGATTTGCCGGGCGCTGGTGCGCGTCTTTCTTCGGCAGAGCACACGCGGCTTTCGCTCATTCAGGCCGGGCTGAAGTTGTTTGGCGAGAAGGGCTATGACGGCACAACGACGCGGGAAATCGCGAGCGCGGCCGGGGCCAATATCGGTTCGATCTCCTACCATTTCGGCGGCAAGGAGGGGCTGCGCGCGGCCTGTGCGGATCACATCGTCGAGCTGGTCGGCGGCATCGCGGGCAGCGCTCTCGATGTGCCGTCCGAGGCGACGGGGCAGCTCGATCCGGCCGCAGCGCGCGCCATCCTGATGCGGGTTCTCGAAACCATGACGGGCTTCATCGCCGCGCGGCCCGAAGCGGGCCTGATCGTCAAATTCGTTCTTCGGGAACTGGCCCATCCCACCGTTGCGCTCGACCGCATCTATGACGGTGTTTTCGCGCCGGTGCACACACGCCTCTGCCAGGTGTGGGAAGCGGCCACCGGCCGGTCGGCGGAGAGTGACGAGACGAAGCTCACCGTTTTCACGCTGATCGGGCAGCTCGTCTATTTCCGCATCGCCAGCGAGGCGGTGCAGCGGCGCATGGGGTGGAGCGATATCGGCAGCCGCGAGGCTGCAGCCATCACAGCCATCGCCAGCAGCAATCTGGAAGCCATTCTGACCGCGCAGACGCGCGACAAGGAAACAAAGTCATGAGCATGCTTTGCGCAATTCCTATTCTGGCAGGTTTCCTGTCCGGCTGCAGTGGCGAGGCCCCGCTGGCCGTCGGCTATGTGGAAGGCGATTATGTGTTGCTTGCGCCCACCGAGGTCGGCCAGCTGAGCGCGGTGCCCGTGCGGCGCGGCGCAATCGTTGAGGCGGGCGCGACCGTCGCCATGATGGATGAGACGGATGCGCGGATCGCCGTGCGTCAGGCCGAGGCGGGGCTGGCCGAAGCGGAGGCGCATCTCGCCGACCTTCAGGAGGCGAAGCGCCCGGAAGAGATCGCCGTTCTGGAAGCTGCGCTTTCGTCCGCCAATGCCGAGGCGGCGGAAGCCGGGCGCGTGCTCTCGCGCACGCAGGACCTGTTTCGCCGGGGCATTGCCGCGCAGGCCGAGCTCGACAAGGCGAAGACGGCCAAGGAGCTGGCGGACACGCGCATAGGCCAGGCCGAGGCCAATCTGGCCGTTGCCCGCCTGCCGGCCCGCGCCGAGGCGATCAAGGCCGCAGCCAAGCGCCGCGATCAGATGGAAGCGGCGCTGGAACAGGCGCAATGGCGTCTTTCCGAACGCGCCATCAAGGCCCCAGCCGCTGGCCGCATCGATGACGTGATCCGCAATGCCGGAGATGTGGCCGGCCCCTCCGCGCCGGTGGTTTCGCTGTTGCCGGATGGCGAGGTGAAGCTCAAGGTCTATGTGCCGGAAGCCGCGTTCTCCAGCGTGCAGCCGGACGCGTTGCTGGCGGTCAATTGCGATGGCTGCGCACCGGGGCTGACCGCACGCATTTCCTATATCTCGCCCGAGCCGGAGTTCACGCCGCCGGTGATCTATTCGCTCGAGACGCGGCAGAAACTCGTCTACCTCATTGAGGCGCGACCGGAGGGGGATGCCCGCAGTCTTCAGCCGGGGCAGATCGTCGATGTGCGCCTCAAGGCAGACGCGCAATGAACGCCATCGACGTCCACGGTCTCGTCAAGCGGTTCGGCGACAAGACCGTCGTGAACCAGGTGACCATGCAGGTCGCCAGAGGGGAAATCGTTGGCTTTCTCGGACCCAACGGTTCGGGCAAGACAACGACGATCCGCATCATGTGCGGGCTTCTGACCCCGGATGAGGGCGAGGGCACGGTGCTCGGCTACGATCTGCGGAGCGAGGGGCTCAGGATCAAGCGCGAGGTCGGCTACATGACGCAGCGCTTCTCCTTCTATGAAGACCTCACCATTGCCGAGAACCTGGCCTTCGTCGCCCGGCTTTACGATCTGAAACCGGTCGGTGCGCATGTGGATCGCACGCTGGAGGATCTGGGCCTCACCTCGCGCCGCAACCAGCTTGCCGGAACGCTTTCCGGCGGCTGGAAACAGCGGCTGGCGCTGGCCGCCTGCATCATGCATCAGCCAAAGCTCCTGCTTCTCGATGAGCCGACAGCGGGTGTCGACCCCAAGGCGCGCCGCGAGTTCTGGGACGAGATCCACCGGCTTGCCGCCGACGGTCTGACCGTTCTCGTCTCGACCCACTACATGGACGAGGCCGAGCGCTGCCACCGCATCTCCTACATCTCCTACGGCACGCTTCTGGCCACCGGAACGGTGGCGGACGTGGTGCGGGATGCGGGGCTTGTCACCTATCTGGTGGACGGGCCGAAACTCGAACAGCTCGCCGCCGAACTGCGGCAGCGGCCGGGCGTCGAGCAGGTTGCGCCCTTCGGCGCGAGCCTGCACGTGGTGGGCTCGGACGAAGCCGCGCTCAAGGCTGCGCTGGCCGGCCTTGAAGGGCGCGACGGCGTGACCGTTTCGCGCGGCGAGACCAGTCTTGAGGATGTCTTCATCCAGTTCATGGCCAATTCGACGGACAACATGCAATGAACCGCATCTTCTCCCTTGGCCGTCTCATGGCGCTGCTCATCAAGGAGTTCATCCAGATGCGGCGCGACCGCATCACTTTCGGGATGATGCTCGGCGTTCCGCTCATGCAGCTCGTGCTTTTCGGCTATGCGATCAACAGCGATCCGAAGGCCCTGCCGGCGGCGCTCGTTTCGCTGAGCCAGGATCACTACAGCCGGGCCATGGTCTCTGCGCTGGAGAATACGGACTATTACCGCTTCGACCATGTGGTGGGCAGCGCGGAAGAGGCCGAGCATCTGATGGCGAGCGGTGAGGTGGTGTTTGTCGTCACCATCCCGTCGGACTTTGCGCGCCGGGTGGACCGGGGGCAGCGTCCGCAAATCCTCATTGAGGCCGATGCCACCGATCCATCGGTTGCCTCCGGGGCCATTTCCACGTTGGGCACGGTCGCCGCCGAGGCGCTTCTGCGCGAGCGTGGCGTGCCCGCCTCCGAGGCAAAGCCCGCCGACCGGCTCGAGGTCATCGTGCACCGCCGCTACAATCCCGAAGGGCTCTCGCAGTACAACATCGTGCCCGGTCTTCTGGGCGTCATCCTGCAGATGACCATGGTGATGATGACCTCCATCGCGCTGACGCGCGAGCGCGAACGCGGCACGATGGAAAACCTGCTCGCCATGCCCGCCAGCCCGCTGGAGATCATGCTGGGCAAGGTGCTGCCCTATCTCGTCGTGGGCGCCGTGCAGGTGGCCGTCATTCTGGGGGCGGCGAAGCTGCTGTTCGGCGTGCCCTTCGTGGGCAGCCTGTGGCTGCTTCTGGTGGCGGTGCTGATCTTCGTGCTGTCGCTGGTTCTGCTCGGTTACACGATCTCCACCGTGGCGCGCACGCAGATGCAGGCCATGCAGCTCACCTTCTTCTTCTTCCTGCCATCGCTCCTTCTCTCCGGTTTTATGTTCCCGTTTCGCGGCATGCCGGAGTGGGCGCAGTGGCTTGGCGAGATCTTCCCGCTCACCCATTTTCTGCGCGTGATCCGCGCAGTGATGCTGAAGGGAGCTGACCTGCCGGCCATCGCTTTCGAGACGGGCATTCTGGTGCTGTTCATCTTCATCTATGCCGGGTTTGCTCTGCTGCGTTTCCGCCGGACGCTCGATTGATCTGAGCTTTTGATCGAGCATCGGCTTCACCCGAAAACCGGCTTCCACTTTTCGGTCGGATGCTCTGGATCGCCGTGCGTCCGTTTGGACGCACAAGGGACGATCCACACTTATGATTGAGCATCGGATTCGTCCGAAAACCGGTTCCCGTTTTCGGTCGGATGCTCTGGATCGCCGTGCGTCCGTTTGGACGCACAAAGGACGATCCACACTTATGATTGAGCATCGGATTCGTCCGAAAACCGGTTCCCGTTTTCGGTCGGATGCTCTGGATCGCCGTGCGTCCGTTTGGACGCACAAGGGACGATCCACACTTATGATTGAGCATCGGATTCGTCCGAAAACCGGGTCCCGTTTTCGGTCGGATGCTCTGGATCGCCGTGCGTCCGTTTGGACGCACAAGGGACGATCCACACTTATGATTGAGCATCGGATTCATCCGAAAACCGGTTCCCGTTTTTCGGTCCGATGCTCTGTGCCAAGCGAATGGTTATGACTGAATAAGCCATGAGCGTTGACGCGGGCGCACTTGGTTCTTAAATTAGAATAATTCTAAACAATGGATTGCCCGGACAATGCTCTCTCGCTTCTTAGGTTCCTCCCGCCGCTCCTTCTCATCGCTGACTGAACAGGAAATTCTCGCTCTCGCCATCTCGTCGGAAGAAGATGATGCGCGCATCTACCGCGCCTATGCGGACGGTCTGCGCGAGGACTTTCCGCATTCTGCTGCCGTGTTCGAGGAAATGGCGAAGGAAGAGGACGGACATCGCGCCGCGCTGATCGAGGCGCACCGCGCACGGTTCGGCGAGCGCATTCCGCTGATCCGTCGTGAGCATGTGCGCGGCTATTACGAGCGCAAACCCGACTGGCTGGTGCGTCCGCTGGGACTGGAGAAGGTGCGTGCGCAGGCAGAGCAGATGGAAGACCAGGCGCACCGCTTCTATGTGGAAGCGGCCAAGCGCACGGAGGATGCAGGCATCCGCAAGCTGCTTGGCGACCTTGCCGCTGCAGAAAAGGCGCATGAATCGCTGGCGCACCGGCTTTCGGAAAAACATCTGGGCGCAGACGAGCGCGCCGAGGAAGACCAGACAGAGCACAAACAGTTCGTTCTGACCTATGTCCAGCCGGGCCTTGCCGGCCTGATGGACGGCTCGGTCTCCACGCTGGCGCCCATCTTCGCCGCCGCCTTCGCCACCGGCGACACCTGGCAGACCTTCCTGGTCGGTCTCGCCGCCTCCATCGGCGCAGGCATCTCCATGGGCTTCACCGAAGTTGCGTCGGACGATGGCGTGATCTCGGGTCGCGGCTCGCCGATCAAGCGCGGCATCACCACCGGCATCATGACCACGGTGGGCGGTCTCGGCCACGCGCTGCCCTATCTGATCCCGCATTTCTGGACCGCGACGATCATCGCCTTCATCATCGTGTTCGTCGAGCTTTGGGCAATCGCCTGGATCCAGAACCGCTACATGGAAACCCCGTGGAGCCGCGCCACCTTCCAGGTGGTGCTCGGTGGCGCGCTGGTGTTTGCCGCAGGCATGCTCATAGGCAACGCCTGACCGGGCTATCCCGACCGACGGGCCGCGTCATGCATGGCTCGGCTGTCGGCGGGTGCTTCGGCCCGCTCCGTCATTCCGTAATCGCGCAGGACATGGGCGATGCGTAACCGGTAGCCGGCGAATATGCCGTTCCGCCCGGCGCGCTGCGCCTGCCTGTGTTCCTCCGTGTTGCGCCAGGCTTTCACCGCTTCCTCATCGCGCCAGAACGAGAGCGAGAGCACCCGGTTCCCGTCATTGAGGCTCTGAAACCTCTCGATGGAAATGAAGCCATCCACGCCGTCGAGCATCGGTCGCAGGTCTGCCGCGATGCCAAGATAGGCATCACGCTTTCCTGCCGCCGGCTCCACTTCGAAGATCACCGCGATCATGGCTGCACCCATTTCGCATGGGGAGCGGAGGCAAGTTTCAGAAACATGCGGTCCTCCTTCAGGATGAAACGTTCGCGCTTTGCGAATTCATAATTCGCGCGGCCTTCGGGGCTTGCAGCAAGCCGCGCCCGGTACTCTTCGTAAGCTGCGAGACTGTCCAGATTGTAAACGCCATAGGCGGTGGTCGTGGAGCCCTCATGTGGTGCGAAATAGCCGATCAGGTCCACGCCTGCGCGCGGGATCGCCTGACCCCAGTTGCGGGAATATTCCTCGAAGGCGTCCCGCTTGAAGGGATCGATCTCGTAGCGGATGAAGCAAGTGATGGTCATGGGGGTGGTTGTCTCCTGCCGACATGCTTCGGTCGGTATCGAAGCATTTTCGGGTTTTCTGTGTCAGATGTCCCAGAAGGGTTTTGCGGATTCGCGCTGCACGTCGCGGCGGGTCAGGCCCACATCGCGCAACTGTTCGTCGGTTAGGTCTGTTAGCGTGCGCCTCTGCCGATAGCGTTCCGAGGCCAGCGCAAGGCGCGCTGCGAAACACTGCAGCATGACGGTGATCGACAGGGGGCGGCGTGCGTCCCGCATCGAAGATGGCGTCAATGGTTTTCCATAGGGGCGCATCGCTTTCTCCCTGGTTCGACAAGGAGAGAATAGAGCTTGCTGCACATTCACACTTTGATTAGCATCGAACTATGAAAGCAGGAGCGGACCTCGCCCAAATTGCCAGCCTCGTCGGAGATCCGGCGCGCGCCAACATGCTGGCTGCGCTGATGGGCGGCACGGCTTTGACGGCCAGCGAACTGGCGGTCGAGGCCGGCGTCACCCTGCCGACGGCGAGCGCCCATCTTGCCAGGTTGACCGAGGGCGGCCTTTTGCGCATGGCGCGGCAGGGCCGTCATCGCTATTACGCGCTGTCCGATCATCAGGTGGCGGGCATGCTGGAATCCATCATGGGGGTCGCGGCGGCGCTGGGGCAGCGAAAAGTGTTGCCCGGTCCGCGCGACACGGCCATGCGCGAAGCGCGCATCTGCTACGACCATCTGGCGGGAGAGGCGGGCGTCGCCATGTTCGATGCCTTTGCCGGGCGTGGTTTTCTGACCATCGATGGAGAGGATGTGAGCCTCACGGAAAAGGGCGCTGGCTTCTTCTGCGATTTCGGGCTCGACATTGAGGCGATGCGCAGGAAGCGGCGGCCGATGTGTCGCTCCTGTCTGGATTGGAGCGTGCGGCGTTCGCATCTGGCAGGCAGTCTCGGCGCGGGCATGCTCGACCGCTTCATCGCGCTGAACTGGGTGCGGCGGAAAAAGGAAAGCCGCATCATCCGCTTCACACCACCGGGGCGCACGGCCTTCGACAAGCTGCTGCGCGAGGCCTGAGCCAGCGCGAAACGCAGGCGTGGCCGTTTCCTTCCGCGCGGCTTTGCGCCATGGTCGCCCCTCACCAATGATTCCAACAAAGCTCTGCCGGGGACAATGATGAACACCGAACTGCTGCGCAGGCTCTGCGAAACGCCGGGCGCGCCGGGCCATGAAACGCGCGTCCGCGCCCTCATCGAAGAAGAGATCGAGGGACTGTTCGACGATGTGCGGACCGATCCGATGGGCTCGCTCCTGTGCGTGCGCAAGCCGCGCAAGAAGACCAAGGGCGATCCGCTCAAGATCATGCTTCTGTGCCACATGGACGAGATCGCCTTTCTCGTGACCCATGTGACCGAGAAGGGCTTCCTGCATCTCGATCCGGTGGGCGGCTTTGATCCGCGCAACCTGTTTTCCCGCCGTGTGCTGATCTGCACCGAGAGCGGCGACTACAAGGGCGTGATGAACCCCGCTGGCAAGCCGATCCACATTCAGAGTGCGGAAGAGCGCAAGAAGGTGCCGGAGCCGGGCGATTTCATCGTCGACATGGGGCTTGGCGAAAAGGCGCGCGATCTGGTGCAGGTCGGCGACTTCGTGGTGATGGACGAGCCTTTCCTCGAAATGGGCGACAAGTTCGTCTCCAAGGCGCTCGACAACCGCGTCGCCTGCTGGCTTGGCATCGAGGTGATCCGCGCGCTGGAGGAAGCCGGCACGAAGCATGATTGCGAGATCCATGTGGCCTTCACGGCGCAGGAAGAGGTTGGCCTGCGCGGCGCGCGCACGGCGGCCTATGCGGTCAAGCCGGATATCGGTCTCGGCATTGACACCACGCTTGCCTGCGACACGCCGGGCATTGGCGAGCATGAAGCGGTGACAAAGCAGGGGCAGGGCTTTGGCCTGCACGTGAAGGACTCGTCCTTCATTGCCGATCAGGCGCTGGTGCGTGAAGTCGAACAGCTCGCCAAGAAGAAGGCGATCCCCTACCAGCGCACCATTCTGGCCCGTGGCGGCCAGGATGGCGCGGCAGCCCAGCAGGCCGCCGCCGGTGCGCGCGCCGTGGGCATCGTGGTGGGCACACGCTACATCCACACCGTGACCGAGATGATCGACCGCAACGACCTTCAGGCCGCACTCGACATCATCGTTGCCTATCTGGGCGAAAACTGAGACTGAAGCGCCGCCGCGCCGCGCAGAACTGTGGCGCGGCGGCCACACCGTAAAACTCGCTGAACGCGCAGCCGTTTTCTGCCTACAAACGGGCACAAACCGGGGCGAAATCCGACCGGCATTCACAGAGCGTTCACCTTGTGAATGTAAAGCTTGAGACAGTTGTAACAGGCGGTTTTGGAGGAGCCGCCACCGGTTGGACGAGACCCATGGCACTTTTTGTACGTTGTATTGCCGCCCTTCGTGAATTCATCGCGCCGCGCTACCATCCGGAGCGCCACTATATGCGCGGACCCGGCCCTGCTTGCCAGAAGCGTGGCGGCGGTTCGGCCACGGCAGCCTGACGGCAGCGCTCACTCACAATATCTGACGATCACCGGCTTTCCGGCTGCCGCGCCCAGTTCGTGGCATTCTTCTGCTGCGCATAATTGCCAGCCGGAGCCTGTTGCGCCCGACGCCGCAAGGGCAAGTTCGCTCTGTGGCGGCAGGGTCGGGCGGTAGGTCCACCAGCCATTTTCAAAGCGCGCTTCGGGCGGCGGCTCCATGCCCGCGCCCGATCCCTGAACGCGCGCCTCGACAAGTTCGAGCCCGGCAGGGCCTGCCCGCCAGTCTTCTTCCCAGCGGATCTTCTCGACCGAATGCGTCCATGACAGGGTGAAAAGCGCCGCCCCGAGGGTCAGCGCCTTTCCGCCTGCCAGAACGCAAATGCTCATTCGCCGGCCCGCTTTTCCTGAGGCGCGTGCGCCATGCGGGTGCGATACCAGTGCTGCCCGAGGAACAGGGCCGCAAGCGCGAAGCCGAGTTCATCGGTAACAGGAAGAGCCGCGATCAGGGTGAAGGCCGCGACCGCTGCAAGGACGCGCTCCCAGATGGCGAGTTTCGAGCGCAGGAAGCCGATCACCGCAGCCCCCCACAGCGCGATCGCCAGCAATGCCTTGAAGACGATGTAGGCGACCGCCGGATAATAGCCCCAGGCCTCGGCCAGCGGTCCGCCATCCTGAAGCATCAGCGCCGGTGTGTAGACCGCCATGAAGGGTATCACGAAGCCGGCGGCGGCCACCTTGATCGCTTCCATGGAAATCTTGAGGCCGTTTTCCTTGGCGATGGGGCCGGCGGCGAAACAGGCAAGCGCAACAGGCGGCGTCAGGTCGGCCAGAATGCCGAAATAGAACACGAACATGTGGCTGACGATCAGCGGCACGCCGAGCGCCAGAAGCGCCGGGCCGGCAATCGACGAGGTGATGATGTAGTTGGGGATGGTCGGAATGCCCATGCCCAGAATGATGCAGGTGATCATGGTGAGCACGAGCGAGAGGAACAGGCTCTTCTCACCCACCGAGACGATGAACTGGCCGAACGTGTTGGCGACGCCGGTCAGGGTCATGGTTCCGATGATGATGCCGACCACGGCACAGGCCACGCCCACCGGCAGCGCTGTCTTCGCGCCCTCGGCAAGCGAGTCGCGGCAGACGGCCAGCGTCTTGCGCCCGCCATCGACGAACAGGTTCGCGACGATCAGCACAAGGGCGGCGATCAGGATCGCCGTGATGCCGTAGCTGAAGAAGCTTGCCGCAACGAGGCCGAGACCGACCCAGAAGATGACCCGCAGCACCTGGCCGGGAAGACCGAGCGCCACCGAGCCGCCGAGGATCAGCAGAACCGTCAGCGACAGCCCGATCGTGCCGGCGAAGAGCGGCGTATAGCCGGAGAAGAGGAGGTAGACGAGCACGGCCAGCGGCAGGATGAGATACCAGCCCTTGCGCAGCGCCTTGCGGGGAGAAGGCAGCTCCGAGCGCGGCAGGCCGTGCAGGCCATATTTGCCGGCTTCCAGGTGCACCATCCAGAAGGCGGAGGCGAAATAGAGCACGGCGGGAATGATCGCCGCCTTGACCACTTCGTAATATTCGATGCCCAGCGTCTCGGCCATGATGAAGGCCACGGCGCCCATCACCGGCGGCATGATCTGCCCGCCCATGGAGGCGGTGGATTCGACGCCGCCGGCAAAGGCCGCGCGGTAGCCGAAGCGCTTCATCAGCGGGATGGTGAACTGGCCGGTGGTCACCACATTGGCGACACCCGAGCCGGAAATCGTGCCCATCAGGCCGGATGAGATGACCGACACCTTGGCCGCGCCGCCGCGCGCATGGCCCACAAGGCCGAGCGACACATCGGTGAAGAGCTTGATCATGCCGGCGCGCTCGAGGAACGAGCCGAACAGGATGAACAGGAAGATGTAGGTGGCCGATACGTAGATCGGGATGCCGTAAATGCCTTCCGTGCCATAGGCCATGTGGTCGATGACCTGGCTGAAATCATAGCCGCGATGGTTCAGCGGTGAAGGCAGGTATTGCCCGAACAGGCAGTAGGCGAGAAACGCGCCGGAGATGATCGGCAGAGCCGGGCCCATCAGCACATAGGCGGCGGCAAACACGGTGACGAGCGCAATGACGCCGAACACGATGTCGATGGGTAACGGATCGCCGGCCCGTAGGAGCAGCGGCTTGTATTCGACATACTGATAGAGCGCCACGGCCACGCCGGCGAGCGCCAGTCCCCAGGCCAGCGCCTTGATGGCCGGCGCGCTGCCGCGGGCCTGCACCACCAGCGGAAAGACCAGCAGCGTCAGAAAGCCCACATGGAACGCACGCACCACCTGGCTCGGCAGGTTCAGCACATGGGCGGCGGTGGCGATCTGGTAGAGCGAGAAGATCACCGCGATCCAGAAAAGGAACCGCCCGATGCGGTCGGTGCCGAACTCGCCATGGGCGTGATCGTGCAGTTCTGCCTGGTCCGCGCCTGTCGTCTGGCCGGTTTCACTCTTGCTCATTGGGCGCTCCGCTTCCCCATGCTCTTGTTCGGGCCTTGCCGATTGTCCGCTCGTTGTCCGCTTGGGTGCCGCAGGGGGCACCACAGGGGGCACCGCAGCGGCGCGAGGGCTCGGCATTCGGGCCTTCCTGTCACTCCCCGCGCCGGAGCGTGACAGGAAGGCCCCGTCGCTGGACGGGGCCTCGCCTCACTAGCCTAGAGCAGGCCCTTTTCCTTGTAGTAGCGCTCTGCGCCGGGGTGCAGCGGCAGCGGCAGGCCCTTGGGGCCGTTCTCGGCGGAGATCGCCTTGGCAGCGGCATGAGCGGCCACCATGTCGTCGAGGTTCTCGAAGAGCTGCTTGGTCATCTCGTAAGCAACCTCGTCGGAGACATCCGAATGCGATACGAGAATGTTGGTGATGGCCAGCGTCGGCACATCCTCGCTCTGGCCCTCATAGGTGCCGGCGGGAATGGTTGCCGCGATGAACGGCGCGCCCAGCGTTTCGGCAACGCTGTTGGGCACCGATACGAGGGTCACCGGCAGCGACAGCGCCAGATCCTTGATGGAGGCAACGCCCAGACCGGCCGACTGCAGCGTGGCGTCGAGCTGGCGGTTCTTGATCAGCTCGACGGATTCGCCGAACGGCAGATACTCGGTCTTGCCGAGATCGTCATAGCTCATGTCCATCGCGCCGAAGATGCGCTGGGCGTTGAGCTCGGTGCCGGACTTCGGTGCGCCGACGGAAAGGCCCTTGCCCTTCAGGTCACCGAATTCCTTGATGCCGGATTCCTGCGAAGCAACGATCTGGATGTAGTTGGGGTAGATCGCGGCGATGGCGCGCAGCTTGTCGAGCTTCTGGTTGAAGCCGGCTTCCGCGTCGCCTTCCCAGGCCGACTTCACGGAATCGCCGAGCGCGAAGGCGATCTCGCCACGGCCCTGCTGCAGCAGGTTCAGGTTTTCGACCGAAGCCTTGGTCGACTGCACCTGGGTGCGCACGCCGTCGATCTTTTCGCCGTAGATCTTGGAAAGCTGGGAGCCGAGCGGATAGTAGACGCCCGAAGTGCCGCCGGTCAGCACGTTGATGAATTCCTGGGCCATGGCACCTGCGGGCGCGAGGCCCAGCGAAAGCGCAACCGCGCCGGCTGCGAGATACTTCCTGCTTGCTGATAACATCTTGTCTCCTCCGCTGTTTAACAGTTCGGCAGGCATGGCGGCCTGCGCCATGCGTGACTGTAGACAACCGCACGCCCTTGCCAACCGGAAAGCGGCAGACAAAGGGAAAAACGGCCTGTCAAAGCCGATAATCGGAGGGAAAAAGCGGCGCAAGCCCCAAGCCGCCGCAATAACGGCCTGAGGTCTTATACCAAAGTATAGTGTCGTTGCGGCAGCCCCAGCGGCTGCCCCATAGTCAGGCGACGCCGGTGGAGCCGAAACCGCCTGCGCCACGGGCGGTGCCGCCCACATGGGTGCGTTCTTCAAGCCGCGCCTGGCTGACCGGCGCAATCACCAGCTGGGCGATGCGCAGGCCGCGGGTGATGGCGAAATCATCCTCGCCATGGTTGATCAGCAGCACCTGAACCTCGCCGCGATAGTCGGCGTCGATGGTGCCGGGCGCGTTCAGGCAGGTGATGCCGTGCTTCAGCGCGAGGCCGGAGCGCGGGCGCACCTGTCCTTCGAAACCCTCGGGCAGTTCCAGCACGAAGCCGGTGGGTACCAGCGCGCGGCGGCCGGGCAGGAGAACGATGCGGCGGTCTTCGGGCACTGCGGCGCGCAGATCCATTCCCGCTGCGGCCTCGCTCTCATAGGCGGGCAGCGGCAGCCCCTCGCTGTGCGGCAGACGAACGATGCCGACGGTGGGGCCAATGACGGGCATGGAGGAAACGGTGTTGGACATGGTGCTTATCCTGTGCGCTGCAATCCGGGGGACGACGATCACGACTCATTCCGTCTGGCCCGTTTCGCCGGCGAATTCAACAGCTGGCCGTCAGCCAGAGCGATCTCTTCACCGCTATGTGGCTTTTGCGCGCGTCCACTTTCCGTTCGACAGGCGCAGCGCCGCTTGTTAAAAGCCCCGGGCTTCAGGAAAACCAGATACAGATGACCGACAAAATCGCCGATGCGGTGGCCCGCCGCCGCACCTTCGCAATCATTTCGCACCCGGACGCCGGTAAGACCACGCTGACCGAGAAGCTGCTTCTGTTCGGCGGCGCGATCCAGCTCGCCGGTGAGGTGAAAGCGAAGAAGAACCGCGTCCAGACCCGTTCGGACTGGATGAACATCGAGCGCGAGCGCGGCATTTCCGTCGTCACATCGGTGATGACGTTCGAGTATGGCGACCACGTTTTCAACCTGCTCGATACGCCGGGCCACGAAGACTTCGCCGACGACACCTATCGCACGCTGACAGCGGTCGACAGCGCCATCATGGTCATCGACGCGGCCAAGGGCATTGAGCCGCGCACGCTGAAGCTGTTCGAAGTGTGCCGCCTGCGCGACATCCCGATCGTCACCTTCGTCAACAAGCTCGACCGCGAAAGCCGCGACCCGTTCGAAATCCTTGACGAGATCGAGCAGAAGCTGGCGCTGGACACCGCACCCGTCACCTGGCCCATCGGCCGGGGCAAGAGCTTTGTCGGCACCTATAATCTCGCCAACGACACGATGCGCCGCTCGGATGACGATGTGGAACCGATCGCCGTCGATGGGCCAGATTCCGACGCCGTGGCCGGTCTCCTGCCAGAAAACGAGCGCGACATGCTGGTCGAGGAGATGATGCTGGGCAAGGAAGCCTGCCGTCCCTTCGACATGCAGGCGTTCCGCGAAGGGCACCTCACACCGGTCTATTTCGGCTCGGCGCTGCGCAATTTCGGCGTGCGCGACCTGATCGAGGCGCTTGGCGCATTCGGTCCCGAACCGCGCGCCCAGGAAGCGGATGCGCGCAAGGTCGAGGCGAATGAGGAGAAAATGACCTCCTTCGTCTTCAAGATCCAGGCCAACATGGACCCCAACCACCGCGACCGCATCGCGTTTGTGCGCGTGTGCTCGGGCAGGCTGCAGCGCGGCATGAAGGCCAAGCTGGTGCGCACCGGCAAGCCGATCAGCCTGTCAGCGCCGCAGTTCTTCTTCGCCAAGAGCCGCATCACCGCTGACGAGGCGTTCGCCGGCGACGTGGTGGGCATTCCCAACCACGGCACGCTGCGCATTGGCGACACGCTGACCGAGAGCGAGGAGCTTCTGTTCCGCGGCGTGCCCAATTTCGCGCCGGAAATCCTGCGCCGCGTGCGCCTTGGCGACGCCATGAAGGCCAAGAAGCTGAAGGAAGCCCTGCAGCAGATGGCCGAAGAGGGCGTCGTGCAGCTCTTCACGCCCGAAGATGGCTCGCCCGCCATTGTCGGCGTCGTCGGCGCGCTTCAGCTCGACGTTCTGAAAGAGCGTCTGAAGATCGAGTATTCGCTGCCGGTGGATTTCGAGATGGCGCGCTTCAGCGTTTGCCGCTGGATCACCTCCGACGAGGCGGGCGAAGTGGACCGTTTCATTGCCAGCCATCGCGGCGACATTGCGCGCGATCTGGACGACGATCCGGTTTTCCTCGCGCCGCATGAATTCGGTCTGAACTACGAGGCCGACCGCTGGAAGGCCGTGCGCTTCACCGCCGTGAAGGATTATCAGACCCGAAAGGCCGCCTGAGCGAAGGAATTCGCCGGGCAACACGAGTGGGGGATGTAAATTTCCCTCTCGTACTCATTTTGGGAATGAGATTCCAAGCAACTGCGTCAATTTACACCTAGATGAGGTTCATCAACCTGTGTTTGGGTTGCTATCCTGCTGCGGCAGGAACACCCAACGCTTTATCTCACCTCAGGAGGAGAGAACGATGAGCCTTCGCATCAATGACGCGGCGCCGGATTTCAGCGCCGAGACCACCCACGGCACAATCAATTTCCATGACTGGGTCGGCGACGGCTGGGCCGTGCTCTTCAGCCACCCCAAGGATTTCACGCCCGTCTGCACGACCGAACTCGGCACGATGGCTGGCCTCGAGGATGAGTTCAAGAAGCGCAACACCAAGATCATCGGCATCTCCGTCGATCCGGTCGAGGACCATGTGCGCTGGAAGGAAGACATCAAGAAGGCCACCGGCCAGGCTGTCGAGTATCCGATGATCGGCGACAGCGACCTGAAGGTCGCCAAGCTCTATGGCATGCTGCCGGCTGACGCGGGCGACAGCTCCGACGGTCGCACGGCTGCGGACAACCAGACCGTTCGCTCGGTCTACGTTGTCGGTCCCGACAAGAAGATCAAGCTGGTGCTGACCTACCCGATGACGACGGGCCGCAATTTTGCGGAGATCCTGCGCGCCATCGATTCCATCCAGCTCACCGCCAGGCATCAGGTGGCGACGCCCGCCAACTGGCAGAATGGCGAGGACGTGATCATCACGCCGGCCGTCTCCAACGAAGAGGCCGAAAAGCGTTTCGGTTCGTTCGAGACGATCCTGCCCTATCTGCGCAAGACCAAACAGCCGGCCGGCTGATCCCTTCGCAGGACAGGTGCCAAGAATATCGGCCCCGGAAGCACTGTTGCTTCCGGGGTTTTTCTTATGCTTTCATGAATTGTTTTTAGTTGGTGGTTGTGGCCAGGGTGGTGAGGTTATGCGCCAAAACATGGTTTTCGGAGCGGTTGCATTTGGGGTGGTGCTCTCAGTTCAGGTGGTAGCTCAAGAGAATCCGACACCCGAACAACCAATGGAACTACGTGTAATTCAGGAGGGGGCTGCCGAAAGATCTACTATGGAAGCGGAGCCGATCGCTCCCGCCATCTCGTCAGCTGAGCCCTCTGGTACTAAGTTTGATGACAGCGGTGCGCGCGGTGGCGGAAAGGAACCAACTGATCCAGAACAGTTTTCTTGGTATGGCGATACGCCAGCCCAATGGGCGATGACCATTATTGGCTTTTTCGCACTTACTGTTAGTGTGTGGGCTGTATGGCTTCTGAAGCGGACCCTTGATGCTACTCGCGAGACGCTGAAGGAGGCCGAGAGGACAGCCGAAGCCGCAAAGCTTGCACTGTTCAATGATCGTGCTTGGCTGTGCTTCGAGCGGCCGAGAATTACTCTCGCCAATCAGATAACTGTCGACGGCCAGTCATTTGCTGAGGGGATTGTAATCTATCTGTTGTTTCGAAATGGCGGAAGAACGCCGGCTACGCATGTCGGAGTTGAGCGTGAGGGGAGCATTGCAGATGTTAGTGATGAAGCATACCCGCTCGTCGACTTCGATTCAGAGGCTTTTAACGGTACTGCTATTGTTGCTGCGAGCTCTAATTTCGAAAGCGCTCCACTTTCTATTGTCGGAGAAGAATTGCAGCGGTTCAGGAGGCGCGAAGTTAAATTCTGCGCGCACGCCTTTGTGGGGTATCGCGACATCTTTGAGAAAGATAAAAAACGCTTAACAGAGGTCGTAGTTGAATTTATGTATATGGGGGAGGGCAAAGACGGCTTCGGGAATATCGTGCCTCAGCTAAGTTCAGGCATTGTTGGTCGACGGAATCGCGCAGAATAGGGTTTCTGTAGGATATCTCTTAGAGAAGAGATTTTTATTTGGTGGCGGGATTTTCGGTTTTCACCGCATAAGAGTTTTTCAAACCTAAGATAGAGATTGTCTTTAATTCGACACGCTGCCACGGTGTGATGATCTGGTTTTATAATGATTCAGGAGTTTCATCATGCGCCGTTCCATTCTTGCGCTCGTTTCCACTCTCGCACTGGGTTCGTCCGCCTTTGCCGCGACGCTGGAGATCGATCTGCCCGATGTGGAGAGCGTGGAAACCACCGCAGTGACCTATGCCTGCCCGGACGGTGACATCGACGCCACCTATTACAACGCCGACGGCAATTCGCTCGCCGTCGTCACCATCGATGGCAACCCCGTCGTGATGAGCAATGTGCTCGCGGCTTCCGGCGCGAAATATGCAGGCGGCCCCTACATCTGGTGGACCAAGGGCGACAATGCAGACCTCTATGACCTGATGAAGGGCGAGGACGCAGACCCGGTTTCCTGCACCGCCAAGGACTGATCCCGGTCTCTCTCCATAAAGTTAAACCATTTGGTTGACCATTGGGCTGGCGACGGATATCTAAACCATATGGTTGAATATCAGTCGCCCCATCTGGATGCCGTTTTCCATGCCCTGTCGGATCCGACCCGGCGGGCCATGCTGCACAGGCTTTCAGCCGGAAAGCACAGCGTGTCGCAACTGGCGGAGCCGTTCGACATGTCGCTTGCCGGCGCATCCAAACATGTGAAGGTGCTGGAGGCAGCCGGCCTTGTGAGCCGGCATGTCGAAGGGCGCACCCATTATTGCCGGCTGGAGGCTGCGCGCCTCGCCGAAGCACAGGCCTGGTTCCGCTACTATGAGCGCTTCTGGAGCGATCGGCTCGATGCGCTTCAGAACATTCTGGAAGCCGAGGATCGGCAGAAACCGCCAGCAGACAAGGGCTGAGCGCGCGCCGACGCTGTTTCCTCAATGGGAGAGAGACGATGAAACATGCCGATATGGATGCCTATGGCGTTGTCGAAGCGCCGAATGTGGTGCGTTTCGAGCGCCTTTTGCCCGGCCCGGCCGAGCGCATCTGGTCTTATCTGACCGAGGCCGACAAGCGCTGCCAGTGGCTTGCCGGCGGCGCGATGGAAGAGCGCGTTGGCGGGGCCGCGCAGCTCGTGTTCCGTCACGCCGACTTCACCGACGAAACGCCGCCTGACCAATATCGCGAGATGAACGAGAATGGCTTCGTGTCCGAAGGCCGGATACTCGAATGGGATCCGCCGCGCGTTCTCGCCATGACCTGGCCGGGTGAGGGTGAAGGAAGCGAAGTGCGTTTCGAGCTGTTCCCGGAAGGCGACAGGGTTCTTCTGGTGGTCACGCATAGCCGCCTTGCCGGTCGTGGCGAGATGGTCAACGTGTCGGGCGGCTGGCATGCGCATCTGGCGGTGCTCGACGCGGTCCTTTCGGGCCGGCCCGTGCCGCCTTTCTGGGCGCGCATCTCCGCGCTGGAAGCCGAATACGAACAGCGTTTCTCGCAGACATAAATCACTGTTCGTCCAACGACGAGAGAAGGAAGAAACGTCATGAACATTGCCGTCATGCCGGATGTTTCCGGCCGTCCCCATGAATGCGCATTGTCCCGGTCGATGAGTGCGGATCCCGACACGCTCTATCGCGCCTGGACCGAGCAGCTCGACCGCTGGTTTGCGTCCCGCGCCTCGGTGCATATGGAGCCGCGCGTCGGGTCTCCCTTCTTCTTTGAAACAGTGCATGGTTTTGATGAGGATAAGCCCGCCGAACGCAGGCCCTGTTACGGGCGCTTCCTCAGGCTTGAGCCGGGCAGGCTGATCGAGATGAGCTGGGTCACCGGATCAAGCGGCACCGAAGGGGCGGAGACCATCGTGACCATGGAGTTCTCGAAGCGCAGCCGAGGCAGCCGCCTGAAGCTCGTGCATAAAGGGTTTCCCAGTCAGGAGAGCGCGGCGAAACACGAAGCGCTCTGGCCGCTGATCCTCGATCACCTCGACCGGTGCATGGAAGGCGTTGGCCCCGGTGAGGCTGCGCCAAGGCCGCATCTGGCCGGCGGGCGCAACATCGCCATGAAGTTGCCAGTGCATCAATATGAAGAGACCGTCCGGTTCTACCGCGATGTGCTTGGCATGGAGCAGATCGAAGAGCTTCTCCCGGCCATCGGCTTCCGCTTCGGGGCCAACCAGCTTTGGCTCGACCAGACGCCCGGCATGAGCCAGGCCGAGCTCTGGCTGGAGATCGTCACGGACGACACGAAGGCGGCGGCGGAACTCATGGCGGCGGAGGGCATTGCCCGCTGCGACGCTATCGAACCACTGGGCGAAAACTTCGACGGTTTCTGGATATCGAGCCCGGCCCAGATCATCCATCTGGTCGATCACAAATCCGGCGCGTGGTGAGGCGGCGCGTATTGCGCCGCCTCATTGCGGGTTTCGTCAGGATTTCGCGCCTTCGCGGATGAAAGTGCCGGCATTCAGCTCGTTGAAGGCCTGCATGAGTTCCTGGCGCGTGTTCATCACGATGGGTCCGTGCCAGGCCACCGGCTCCTGGATCGGCTTGCCCGACACAAGAAGGAAGCGGATGCCGCGTTCGCCGGCCTGAACGACAACTTCATCGCCCGTGTCGAACACCACAAGCGTGCGGTCGCCGCTCATGTCGCGCAGATGCACTTCCTCGCCGGCGACTTCCTTCTCCACCAGAACACCGAACGGGCGCGACGCATCGCGGAACGTGCCGGAGCCCTCGAAGATATAGGCAAACGCGCTGCGATAGGTGTCGACCGGCAGCACCTTGCGCTTGCCCGGCGGCACCCAGACATCGAGATATTGCGGATCGGCGGCAATGCCGTCGACCGGTCCGCGCTTGCCCCAGAACTCGCCGACCACCACACGCACCCGCGTGCCGTCATCGTCGATCACTTCGGGAATTTCACCGGCTTTTACATCCTGATAGCGCGGCGTGGTCATCTTCTCGCTCGAAGGCAGGTTGGCCCAGAGCTGGAATCCATGCATGCGCCCGGTCTTGTCGCCATGCGGCATTTCCTGATGGAGAATGCCGCTGCCCGCCGTCATCCACTGCACGTCTCCCGCGCCGAGCGAACCGGAATTGCCCAGACTGTCGGCGTGATCCACGCTGCCGGCCAGCACATAGGTGATCGTCTCGATGCCGCGATGCGGATGCCAGGGGAAGCCGGCCTGATAGTCTTCCGGCCGCTCATTGCGGAAATCGTCAAGCAGCAGGAAGGGATCGGCCAGCTTCGGATCGGTGAAACCGAAAGCGCGGTCCAGCCGAACGCCTGCGCCCTCAATGGTGGGCTGCGCATGCGAAATCTGCCTTACGGGACGAATGGACATGATCGTCTCTCCATCTGTTGCCAGAGCTTTTGACCGAAAAACGGAATCCGGTTTTCGGGCCATTCCAATGCCCTGTCAGTAACCTGGATCGTCCTTTGTGCGTCCGGATGGACGCACGGCGATCTTGCGCCAAACATAGAGAGTGCAGCCCCGCATGGCACCGGCGCTCACGGAAACGGGCTGTCTACAGATTGTGAACAGTCTTTCGGGAATGATGCTTCCGGCGGGAATGAGGCTTCCGAATTTTACCCGCGCCAGTAGATGATTGCCGGCCGTTCGTTGAAGTCCGTGCGGGCGCGTTCCGCAAAGCCGAGGCGCGCTGCGAGCTTCTGCGAAGGCGTGTTTTCCTCATCGATGATGCAGGTGATCTCCATGTCCGGCTGCGCGCTGGCGCACCATTTGAACACGGCTTCCATCGCTTCGCGCGCATAGCCCTTGCCGTGCGCTTCCGGCAGGAAGACCCAGCCGGCCTCCATCGTTCCCTCGATCGAGGGCGAGAGTTCGCGCCGGCATTCCTGCACGCCCGCATCGCCGAGAAATGCGCCGGTGGACTTCTCGATGACGGCGAAATAGCCAAAGCCCATCAGGTCCCACATGCCCCGGTGCATGGCCATGCGCCGCCATGCTTCTTCGCGCGACAGGGCGCGACCCGTGGTAAAGCGCGTCGCCTCGGGCAGCGACCAGAGACGCGCGAAAGCGTCGAGATCGCTGAAGTTGTGCGCCCGCAGCGTGAGGCGTTCTGTTTCCAGAACCGGTGTCGTTGATGTCATTGAGTGGGTCCGAGACGGTCTGCGATGAGTTGCGCCAGTCGCTCCGCAACCTCTTCCTTGCTCATTTCAGGCCACTCGTCATGCCCTTCATGGCCGACGATGACGACGCTGTTGCTGTCGCCGCCCATCACGCCGCCGGGGCCGACGCCGCTGTCATGCGAGACATCATTGGCAACGATGAAGTCAGCGCCCTTCTTGTTGAGCTTGGTGCGGGCGTTCTTGAAGAGGTCCTGCGTTTCGGCGGCAAAGCCGATCACGAGCGCGGGGCGTTTCTTGTGATGTCCGATGCCGGCCAGAATGTCCGGGTTTTCGGTAAGCTCCAGCGTGGGCGCGCCCTCGCCGGGCTTCTTCTTGATCTTTTCCGAGATTTCGACGGCGGGCCGCCAGTCGGCAACAGCGGCAACGAACACGCCCGCATCCGCCGGCAGCGAAGCCTCCACGGCCTCGCGCATCTGGCGGGCCGTTTCCACATGGGTGGTCGTCACGCCGTGCGGGTCGGGAATGGAGACCGGTCCGGAAACGAGGTGCACCGATGCGCCCAGCCGGGCGAGCGCGGCGGCGATGGCGTGTCCCTGCTTGCCCGAAGAGCGGTTGGCGATGTAGCGCACCGGATCGATGATTTCGTGGGTCGGGCCGGAGGTGACGATCACCTTGCGCCCGGCGAGCGGCTTTTCGTGATTGCCGATCAGCGCTTCAACCGCAGCAACGATCTCCATCGGCTCGGCCATGCGGCCCTCGCCGGCTTCCCCGCTTTCAGCCATCTCGCCCCGGTTGGGGCCGACGAAGCTGACGCCGTCCTCTCGCAGTGTCGCAAGGTTGCGCTGCGTGGCCAGATGCTCCCACATGCGCGGGTTCATGGCGGGCGCCATGAGAACCGGCTTGTCGGTTGCGATGAGAACCGTGGACGCGAGGTCGTTGGCATGGCCATTGGCAAGCTTCGCCATCAGGTCGGCCGTGCCCGGCGCAACGACCAGAAGGTCAGCCTCACGCGACAGGCGGATATGCCCGACATCATGCTCGTCCTGCCGGTCGAACAGCTCGGTGAACACATGGTCTGCGGAAAGCGCGCCGACCGAGAGCGGCGTGATGAATTCCTGTGCGGCTTTCGTCATCACACAGCGCACGCTCGCCCCGCGTTCGCGCAGGCGGCGGATCAGGTCGAGGCATTTATAGGCTGCGATGCCGCCCCCGATGATAAGCAGGATACGGGCTTTGGTAAGCGTCTGCTGCGGGGCTGTCATGGATGAAGGCTCTCTCAGGACGGCTTTATTGCGGGCTCTATATCCGTATGGACGAAATCCGAACCTTTGAAAAGGAGCGGCAGGTTAGCGGTTCTGGCCAGCGCGTAAGCAAAGCAGTCGCCGATGTTCAGCGCTGCCGGGTGGCCGGTCGCCTGACCGTAAATCGCATAGGCCTTACGGGCGATGGTCAGCTGCCGCTCATCGAAATCGATGGTTTCGGGGGAAAGCGCGCCAAGAAGCGTGTTGAGCCGTTCGGTGCCGTCGATCAGCGAGATGTGCTTGGCGACATACTGCGCTTCAAACGTCGTGGTGCTGCTGATGAGGATCTGCTCTGCGTCCTGAAGCGCCTGGCGGAACGTATCCGCGTCGGGATCGTCGTTCAGGACGGCGATAAGGGCCGACGTATCGACCACGAATTTGGGCTCACAACGTACGGCCATTCCAGATCTCGTCGCTGATTGCCTTGAGGTCGAATTCTCCAATCGGGCGCATGGAGACCGTGTTGAGCGTTTCTGCGCGCCGCGCCTTGCTCTGATGCTGGGCCGGGTCGTCTGCCAGCTGCACGCTGCGGGCCAGAATGCGTCTGACCTCTTCTTCCATCGAGACGTCATTTTCGGCTGCGCGTCTGCGTAGCGCGCGCCGAACTTTCTCATCGACATTTCGTATCGTTAGTGTCGCCATCGATAAGTCCAAAAAATGAGCCGGCAAATCTGAATGCACAGATTTGAAAAACGCAGACTTGAAAGCAATGACTGCATTTTTGTCTTTGACTGCGTTTGCCGGGTTTTTGACAGCATTGCTGTCATTCTTGCCGGTTTGCGCCCCGCGCGGTCTCGATTGCCTGGAAGGTGCCCCCTTCGCTCGTGCAGCGTATTATGATTCTCTTACTCTATAGATTGTGGGGATGTCATTGCCGGCAATGCATTATTCACACTTCTTCGCACGCGGAAACGCAAGGCGAATCTGTGGCTTAGGTGATGTTTGCTAGCAATGCTGTCATTGCAGGCGCAATGCGTCGTCGCAGGATTAGCCGGCTATCCTGCGCTGCAATGTTCCGAATGTGAGGAAGGATGGCGCAAATGCGCCATCAGCATGGATCGGGGATCAGGAAATCTGCCAGGCGATGACCGCGAGGGCTGCGGCGATGACCCAGAGCGCAACGCGCCCACCACGGGAATGGCGCGCCTCGGCCTTGCCGATGGCTTCCGCCGTTTCCGGATCGAAGCGCAGGCCCTTCTGCGCCATCGTGTCGATTTCGCGTGAGAGCCGCTCCGTGCGTGCGGCGAGATCCGGCGCCTGACGAACGAGCGAGACGAGAGCGCCGACGCCTTCGCGGGCGTCGTTCAGCATGCCGCGCGGCCCGAGATTGCCGGCAATCCAGTCGGAAACGACCGGTTCGGCCGCTTTCCACATGTTGAAATGCGGATCGAGCGTGCGCGCAACGCCTTCCACAACGACCATGGTCTTCTGCAGGAGCAGCAGTTCGGGCCGCGTCTGCATGTCGAACAGCTCGGTCACTTCAAAGAGAAGCGTTAGAAGCCGCGCCATGGAGATGGTTTCGGCCGACTGGCCGTGGATCGGTTCGCCAATGGCGCGCAGCGCCTGTGCGAAGGCCGCCACATCGTGGTGCCCCGGCACATATCCTGCCTCGAAATGCACTTCCGCCACCCTGCGGAAATCGCGGGTGATGAAACCGTACAGGATCTCGGCGAGGAAGTGCCGTTCCTTGCGACCGATACGCCCCGTAATGCCGAAATCCACCGCGACGATGGTTCCATCGTCTTCAACGAAGAGGTTTCCGGGGTGCATGTCGGCGTGAAAGAAGCCGTCGCGCAGCGTGTGGCGCAGGAAGGACTGAATGAGCGTCTGCGCCAGCGCTTCGAGATCGTGACCCGCTTCGCGCAGGGCCTCGATGTTCGACATCTTGGTGCCGTCGACCCATTCCAGCGTCACCACATCGCGGCCGGTGCGCTGCCAGTCGACATTGGGCACCCGGAAGCCGGGATCGTTCAGCGTGTTCTCGTGGATCTCGGAAATGGCCGCCGCCTCGAGGCGCAGATCCATCTCAATCTTGGTCACCTGCGCCAGCGTTTCGGCCACTTTGACCGGCTTCAGGCGACGGGTGGACGGGATAAAGCGCTCCTGCAGATGTGCTGCGAGGAAATAACTTTCCAGGTCGTTCTGGAAGCGCCGGCGCACGCCGGGGCGGATCACCTTCACCGCAACGCGCTTGAGGCCCGTGTCGGTGGCGACGCGCGCCTCATGCACCTGCGCGATCGAGGCCGCTGCCACCGGGCCGTCGAACTCCGCGTAAAGCGCCTCGACCGGCTGGCCCAGCGAGCCTTCGATGGCCGCGCGCGCCTGCGCCTCGGGAAACGTGTTCATGCGATCCTGAAGGCTGGCGAGATCATGCGCCATCTCATGGCCCACAACATCCGGCCGCGTCGCCAGAAACTGCCCGAGTTTCACATAGGACGGCCCGAGCCGGTTCACGGCCTGGGCAAGGCGTTCGGGCCGGTCGCGCCGCTTGGAGCGACGCCGCGACAAGACTTTGGCCACCTTCCAGCCGAACAGCGGCATGCCTTCCAGCTGGTCGCCGGGCATGGCCGCCACAACGCCCTCACGAACAAGAATCCAGCCCGCGCGGGCCAGCCGAAGATATGCGCCGACAGTGCTCATTTTTACGCCGTCAAATCTTCCAGCCGGAGTGCAGGGTGGCGATGCCGCCGGAGTAATTGCGCCAGGTCACGCGGGAGAAGCCCGCATTGGTGATCATCGCGCCGAAATTCTGCTGGTTGGGGAATTTGCGGATGGATTCGATGAGATAGCGATAGGGCTCGCCATCGCCGGTCACAGCCTGGCCGATACGCGGAATGGCGTGGAACGACCAGTTCTCATAGACCTTGTCGAGGATCGGCATGTCCACCTCGGAAAATTCGAGGCAGAGAAAGCGCCCGCCGGGCCGGAGCACGCGGAAGGCTTCGGAAAGCGCGCGGTCGATATGCGGCACGTTGCGAATACCGAAGGCAATCGTGTAGGCGTCGAAACTGTTGTCCTCGAAGGGCAGCTCCTCGGCGTTCGCCTCAACGAAAGTCAGATTGTCGGCGATGCCCTTCTTCTCGGCGCGCTCACGGCCGACTTCGAGCATCGAGCCATTGATGTCCAGAACGGTGACGTCAGCCATCCGGCGCGAGGCCTCGACGATGCGGAACGCGATGTCGCCCGTGCCGCCGGCCACGTCCAGTGCGCGATAGCCCGGTCGCTTGGAAGGCGCGAGCCAGGAGATCATGGCGTCTTTCCAGACCCGGTGCAGACCCGCCGACATAAGGTCGTTCATCACGTCATACCGTTTGGCGACGCGGTGGAATACCGTGTTGACCAGGCCCTGCTTTTCGGTTTCGTCTACCGTGCGAAAACCATAGGCCGTCTCCATGCCGCCTTCGGCGGTGGTGCGCTGATCGGACATCTTCACCCTTTCGAAATCGCCGGGACCATAGCCCATTGCCGTTCGCGGCGCTATTGTCAAAACCGCGATGAACAGCCGCGCCAGCGGACTGGTTAAAATGGAGCCCACATGGTCGCAAAAGCCGAGCTTCACTGCCATATCGAGGGAGCCGCTTCCCCCGATCTCGTCCTTGCCCAGGCGCGCAAATACGGCGTCGACACATCGAATTTCCTGCGCGACGGGGCCTATCACTGGTATGATTTCACCGGCTTTCTCGCCGCTTATGACGAGGCCGCCAGCCTGTTTCGAACCGAAGAAGACTATGCGCTTCTCGCCGAGGATTATCTGACCAGCCTGGCGAAAGACGGCGCGATCTATTCGGAGATATTCATCTCGCCCGATCATGCAGAACGCGCCGGGCTTTCGCGCATGGCCTACACCAACGCGCTTGGCGAGGGCATAGAGCGCGCGCGCGCCGCAACCGGCATAGAGGGGCGCATCATCGTGACCGGCGTGCGCCATTTCGGGGCAGTGTCGGTGGAAGATGCAGCGCGCTTCGCGGTTGCCTGCGAGCATCCGCTTGTCACCGGTTTCGGCATGGCGGGCGAAGAGCGTTTCGGCAATGTGCGCGACTATGAGACCGCCTTCGACATTGCACGCGAGGCGGGGCTTGGCATCACGGTCCATGCAGGCGAGCTGGTCGGCTGGGAGAGCGTCGAGGCGGCGCTGAACCATCTGCGCCCCACACGCATCGGTCATGGCGTGCGCGCCATCGAGAACCCGGATCTGGTGCGCCGTCTGGTGGATGAGGGGGTGGTGCTGGAGGTCTGCCCGGTTTCAAACATCGTGCTGAAGGTCTTTCCCGACTACGCCAGCCATCCTCTGCCGCAATTGATGGCCGCCGGCTGTCGCGTGACGCTCAACTCCGATGACCCGCCGCATTTCCACACGTCGCTCGCGCATGAATATGCGGTGGCGAAGGCGCATTTCGGGCTCGATGACACGGCGCTTCGCGGCATCACGCAAACGGCCATCGAAGCCGCGTTTGTCGATGAGGCCACCCGCACGCGCCTGCTTGCAGCGCTGGGCCATAAAACTGTGGCTCAGTGAGCCTTATGGTATCCTGCGCGGCCACGTGCCGTTAATATCGACAGGATTTCAAGCATTCGGGGAACAGCACATGCAGGGCGTGACCGTCGTCGACCATCCGCTTGTCCAGCACAAGCTCACCATCATGCGCGACAAGGAGACTTCGACCGCCAGCTTCAGGCGTCTGCTGCGCGAAATTTCGCTGCTGCTCTGCTATGAGGTCACGCGCGATCTGGAGCTGACGACACGGCGCATCGAAACGCCGCTTCAGCCGATCGACTCGCCCACGCTCGAAGGCAAGAAGCTCGTCTTCGCCTCGGTTCTGCGCGCCGGCAACGGCCTGCTGGACGGCATGCTGGATCTCGTTCCCGCCGCACGCGTGGCGCATGTGGGCATGTATCGCGACCACGAAACGCTTGAGGCGGTCGAGTATTTCTTCAAGGCTCCGAGCAATCTGGGCGACCGTCTGGTGATTGTCGTTGACCCGATGCTGGCCACGGCCAACTCCGCCATTGCCGCCGTCGACAAGCTCAAGGAGCGCGGCGCGACCAATCTGCGCTTCCTCTGCCTTCTGGCGGCGCCCGAAGGCGTCGAGAACTTCCGCAAGTCGCACCCTGACGTGCCGGTCTTCACCGCGTCCATCGATGAATGCCTGAACGAGAAGGGCTACATCGTGCCGGGTCTGGGCGATGCCGGCGACCGGATGTACGGAACGAAATAACGCTCGTTTAACCAAGCGGCGCGGTTGTCCGCGCCGTTAAAAAAATGGTTGCCGTTGCGGCATAGGGTCTTCCCGATTGAAGGGGTGGAAGGCGCATATGGTTCGCAAGGTGGTCATGCTCGGTATCGTTATCGGAGCTGCGGGGGCAATCCCCGCGCTTTACCAGAGCAATCCGGATTTCTATCGGAGCCTTCTTGGCAGCGCGCTTGAAGAGACGCCTGTGGAGGAGGTTCAGCAGGTCGCGATGGTTCGCGCGCCCGCGCCGGAGCGCGGCAAGACCTCCGTGCTTCTCGGCAAGCGGGTCAGCATCGCGGCCGACAGGTCCGGCCATTTCGTCGGACGCTTCAAGCTCAATGGCCGTCACACGAAGGCCATGATCGATACGGGCGCGACCTATGTGGCGATCAACAGGAGCACCGCGCGCCGGATCGGCCTGAATCTCACCGCGAGCGATTTCAAATATGAAGTCAGCACGGCCAATGGCAAGGCCAGCGCTGCTGCCGCCGTTATCGAAAACCTTCAGATCGGCCGCATCTATATCGAGAATGTCGAAGCGCTGGTGCTTGAGGATCGTGCGCTCGACAGTGTGCTCATCGGGATGAGCTTTCTCGAGCGCCTCGCGCGCTACAGGGTGGAAGATCGCGCGCTGATTCTGGAGCAGTAGGGCAGTTCTCAGACTTCCGCTGTCACCCGGCGCAGGATGGTTTTCTTCGTGCGCGGTTTCGCATCCACGACCGAATAGGCTTTCATAACCGCCCTGCGCGCCCGTTCCGCGTCGTCGTCGGATGCGGCATGCACCATGCAGACCGGCTCCCCGCGTTTCAGCTCCGCGCCCACGGGCAGAAGCTCCGTCAGGCCGACCGAGTGGTCGATGGCGTCTTCGGGCGTGCGTCGTCCGCCGCCCAGTTCGATCACGCAGATGCCCACGGCGCGCGAGTCGATTGCGCCGACAAAACCGTCCTCTTCCGCGAGCACGGGCTTGATCACCTTCGCCTTCGGCAAGTGCCTGTCGGCAGCCTCGACAAAGTCCGCCGGCCCGCCGAGCGTGTGCACCATCCTGCCGAACAGTTCCGCTGCCCGTCCGCTTTCCAGCGCGTCATGCGCCCAGTCGAAGGCCTCGCGCGTGGTGGCTGCCACGCCGGAGGAAAGAAGCATCTCGCCGGCGAGCGCCAGCGTCACGTCGAGAAGCCGCCGGTCCTGCTTCCTGCCTGTCAAGAAATCAACGGCGTTGGTCACTTCCACGGCATTGCCGGCAGCAGAGGCAAGCGGCTGGTTCATGTCGGTCACAAGCGCGGTGGCCGGAAGCCCGGCCTCGCCCGCGACACGCACCAGGTTGTCGGCCAGTTTGCGCGCCGCACGGGCGTCATCCATGAACGCGCCATTGCCCGATTTCACATCCAGCACCAGCGAAGAAAGGCCGGCGGCCAGTTTCTTGGAAAGGATCGACGCTGTGATGAGCGGGATCGATTCCACCGTGCCGGTCACATCGCGCACGGCATAGAAGCGTTTGTCGGCGGGAGCGAGATCGGCGGTCTGGCCGATGATCGCGCAACCCACATCGCGCACGGTTCTGGCGAACAGCTTTTCGTCCGGCTGGCTCGTATAGCCGGGAATGGAATCCATCTTGTCGAGCGTGCCGCCCGTATGGCCAAGCCCGCGTCCGGAGATCATCGGCACAAAAGCACCGCAGGCTGCCACGATGGGGGCGAGCATCAGCGAGACATTGTCGCCCACCCCGCCGGTGGAGTGTTTGTCGGTCACCGGGCCGGGCAGGTCCGACCAGTCGAGAACACTGCCGGAATCGCGCATGGCGATGGTCAGCGCAGCGCCTTCCTCAGCCGTCATGCCGTTCAGGAAAATTGCCATGGCCAGCGCCGCGATCTGCCCTTCGCTCCACGTGCCATGGGTGAGCCCGTGAGCGAAATCTGCGATCTCTTCACCGGTGAGCGCCTGACGGTCGCGCTTCCTGCGGATGATCTCCTGCGGCAGCATGGGTAACCTCAGCCTGTTGGCAGGCCGTCGGCGCAGAGCTGGCCGAGAACCGTTGCGAGACGCTGGCCGCCAATGGGAGCCATGTCCTTGGTTTCCTGATGCGACAGCTCGCCCGCGCTCATGCCCGCACCCAGATTGGTGATGACCGAGCAGGCCGCGACCCGAAGGCCGAAATAGCGCGCGAGGATCACTTCCGGCACGGTCGACATGCCCACCGCGTCCGCACCCAGCGTGCGCGCCATGCGAATTTCCGCCGGCGTTTCGAAGGACGGGCCGGAGAACCACATGTAGACGCCCTTGTGCAGCGCGACGCCGCTCTTTTCAGCGGCGGCTGCGAGGCTGGCGCGCAGGCCCGCATCATAAGCCTCGCTCATGCCGACGAAGCGCCGGTCGCTGCCCTCGCCGATCAGCGGGTTCATGCCGGAGAAATTGATGTGGTCCTCGATCAGCATCACCGAGCCGGGCGGCATGTCCTGCCTCAGCGATCCCGCCGCATTGGTCAGGATCATCTGGGTGATGCCGATGCCCCACAGGGTTTCCAGCGCCGGGCGCATGGCCGCCGCATCGCCATGTTCATAATAGTGCGCGCGGCCGGCGAGCATCAGCACGGGCGTGCCCGAAAGCCGTCCGGCGACAATCTCGCCCGCATGGCCGGTCACGCCGCTTTGCGGAAAACCGGGTAACTCGGAATAGGAGATCCGCACCGGGTTCTCGACGTCGTTCACAAGACCGCCGAGCCCGGAGCCAAGCACCAGCGCAAGCTGGGGGGCGAGGCCGTTCAGCCGTTCGGTGAGAAGGTCCACCGCTTCTTTCATTTGCCATCCTCGAAGCTGAAGCCGCGCGGGAACACGGCCGAGAAGGGAACCGTTTCAAGCACCCCGTTGGTGTCGCAGAGATGCAGGCAGGCATCGTCGGTGACGAACTCCGCCAGCCGCTGGCGGCAACCGCCGCAGGGCATTATCTTCGGCATCTTCTCCGCCACCACGGCGATCTCCGTAACGCGCCCGCCGCCCGCCATGACGAGATGGCCAAGCGCGGTGGTCTCTGCGCACCAGCCTTCCGGGTAAGACGCGTTCTCGATGTTGCAGCCTGCGTGGATTGCGCCGGCCTCGGTCTTCACCGCAGCCCCCACGGGAAAGCGCGAATAGGGGGCGTAGGCGTTCTGCATCGCCGCGCTGGCGGCTGCAAACAGGTCTTCGGCGCTCATCACCGCTCCTTCACATAGGGCACGCCGCCGGCGCGCGGGGGAATGGCCTTGCCGATGAAGCCGGCCAGAAGCACCACGGTCAGAATGTAGGGCAGGGCCTGCATGAACTGCACCGGTACCTGACCGATGAGGGGCAGGGGCGTGCCCTGAATGCGGATCGCGAAGGCGTCGAGAAAGCCGAACAGAAGGCAGGCGAACATCACCGGCACAGGCTTCCACTTGGCGAAGATCAGCGCGGCGAGCGCGATAAAGCCGCGTCCTGCCGTCATGTCTTTCACGAAGCCGGCATTCTGCGCCATGGAGAGATAGGCGCCGGCCATGCCGGTGAGAATGCCGGTGCAGATCACGGCCCGGTAGCGCAGCCACGAAACGGAGATGCCCGCCGTGTCGACCGCAGCCGGGTTTTCGCCCACCGCGCGCAGCCGGAGGCCGAAGCGGGTGCGGAACAAAACCCACCAGGTGAAGGGCACCAGAAGAAAGGCCGCATAGGTCAGAAGCGAGTGGCCGGAAATCAGCTCGGAATAGACGTCGCCGAGGATCGGGACATCGCGTACGGCTTCGGCAAAGGGTAATTCGATCGCGCCGAAACGCGCCTCGCCCGGCAGCGATGGCGTGCGCCCGCCCTGCCGGAACCAGGCCTGCCCCAGAATGATTGTGGAGCCGGCGGCGATGAAGTTGATGGCGACGCCCGAAACGATCTGGTTGCCACGATGGGTGATGGAGGCAAAGCCATGCACCAGCGCGAGGAAGATGGAGATGAGCATCGCAGCGCCGAGACCGGCCCAGGCGGATCCGGTGACGGCGGCGGCCGCGCCGGCCGCGAATGCGCCTGCCAGCATCTTGCCTTCAAGGCCGATGTCGAAGACGCCCGAGCGCTCCGAATAAAGCCCGGCAAGTGCGGCCAGCAGAAGCGGTACCGAAAGCCGCACGGTGGAATCGAGAACGAGGATCAGGGCGTGAAAGAAGTCCATGTCAGCTACCCTCTCCCTGCTGCGCCTCAAGGCCCGTCGAACGCGAGCCAAGGCTTGCGAAAAGGGCCTGAATGGACGGTCTGAACATATGCTCCAGCGCACCGGCAAACAGGATCACGAGGCCCTGGATGATGACGATCATGTCGCGTGAGATGTTGGGCATCTCGAAGGCGAGTTCCGCACCGCCCTGATAGAGCATGCCGAACAGGATCGCCGCCGGCACGATGCCGGCCGGATGCGACCGGCCCATCAACGCCACTGCGATGCCGACGAAACCGGCCCCGGTCACGAAGTCGATCTGCAGCCGGTTCTGGTCACCCATCACCGGGTTGAGCGCCATCATGCCGGCAAGCGCGCCGGAGATGAGCATGGTGATGATGATGATTTTCGTTTCGCTCACACCGGCATAGCGGGCCGCCTTGGGGCTGTAGCCGCGCATGCGGATCTCGTAGCCGAGCCGCGTGCGCCAGATCAGCACCCAGACGAAGAACGCCGCAGCCAGCGCCAGCAGGAACGACAGGTTGAAGGGCGCGGAGCGGATGGTGAAGCCCATGGCCTCGAGCATCCAGTTGAGCTTGGGCAGCTGCCCGCCTTCAAGGAAGTTGCGGGTCTGCGGGGCCTGCGCGCCGGCCGGCTTCAGCACGTTCACCAGCAGATAGACCATCAGGCTGGCGGCGATGAAGTTGAACATGATCGTCGTGATGACGATGTGCGAGCCGCGCTTTGCCTGGAAATAGGCGGGAATGAAGGCCCACGCCGCGCCGAACAGCGCCGCGCCGACAATGGCCAGCGGAAAAACGAGCCACCAGGGCAGAATGCTGTCGAAGGCGAGGCAGACAACGGCCACGCCGAGCCCGCCCACATAGGCCTGTCCCTCGCCGCCGATGTTGAACAGGCTGCAGTGAAAGGCCACCGCCACCGCAAGGCCGGTGAAGATGAAGCTCGTCGCGTAATAGAGCGTGTAGGCGATGTTCTGGCCGCGTCCGAGCGCGCCATCCACCAGGATGACCGCAGCACGGATCGGGTTTTCGCCAACCAGCATCACCACCAGGCCGGCCACCAGAAAGGCCACGGCGAGGTTGATCAGCGGGATCAGCCCGTAATCGGCCCAGGCGGGCAGTTTCGCATAGGGCGCGCTCATTCCGCCGCCTCCTTTTCCTCGACGCCGGCCATGAGCAGGCCAAGTTCGCTTTCGCTTGCTTCGGGTCCGCGCTCGCCGACGACACGGCCAGCGAACATCACCAGAATGCGGTCGGACAGCGAGCGGATTTCATCCAGCTCCACAGAGACCAGAAGAACGGCCTTGCCCTGGTCGCGCATGTCGATCAGCCGTTTGTGGATGAACTCGATCGCGCCCACATCCACGCCGCGCGTCGGCTGGCCGACGATCAGCACTTTCGGGTCCTGTTCGATCTCGCGGGCCAGCACGATCTTCTGCTGGTTGCCGCCGGAGAAATTGGCTGTCTTCAGCCGGCAGTCCGGCGGGCGGATATCGTATTTCTCGATTTTCTCGCGCGCATCGGCGCGGATCGCCTCAATGTTGAGGAAAGGGCCGTTCAGATATTTTGCCTGCCGGTGATAGCCCAGCATGGCGTTTTCGTTTTCCTCGAAAGGCAGCACGAGACCGACATGATGGCGGTCTTCCGGCACATGGGCCATGCCGCGTTCGCGCAGGTCGGCGGGGTCGGCCGCACCCGTCAGGTCCACCGGTTCGCCATCCAGCGTCACCGTTCCCGAAACCGCCTTCTGCACGCCGGTGATGGCGTCGAGAAGCTGCGACTGGCCGTTGCCGGCCACGCCCGCAATGCCGACAATCTCGCCCGCGCGCACATCCAGCGACAGGTTGTCGACCATGGTGACGCCGCGCGAATCCTTGACCGTCAGTCCCTTGACCGAAAGAAGAACGTCACCCGGCGTCGCCTCGCCCTTTTCCACCTGCAGCAGAACGCGCCGGCCCACCATGAGCTCGGCCAGTTCTTCCACATTGGTCTCGGAGGTCTTGCGAGTGGCCACCATCGTGCCCTGGCGCATGACCGACACATTGTCGGTGATGGCCATGATCTCGCGCAGCTTGTGCGTGATGAGGATGATGGTCTTTCCCTCATCCTTAAGCTGCTCCAGAATGCGGAACAGATGGTCCGCCTCGGCAGGCGTCAGAACGCCGGTCGGCTCGTCGAGGATCAGAATGTCAGCGCCGCGATAAAGCGCCTTCAGGATCTCCACGCGCTGCTGCAGGCCCACCGGCAGATCTTCAATGATCGCATCGGGGTCCACTTCCAGCCCGTAGTCGCGCTCCAGCCGCTCAAGCTCCGAACGGGCCTTGGCGATGGAGGTGTTGAGCAGCGCTTCGCCCTCGGCCCCCAGAATGACGTTTTCCAGAACGGAGAAATTCTCCACAAGCATGAAGTGCTGATGCACCATGCCGATGCCCAGCGCGATGGCGTCGCTCGGCGTGTTGATGGTCGCCTTCCTGCCGGCGACATCAATGCGCCCCCTGTCGGCCTGGTAGAAGCCGTAGAGGATCGACATCAGTGTCGATTTGCCGGCCCCATTCTCGCCAATGATGCCATGGATCGTTCCGGCGGTGATCTTCAGATCGATGTTGCGGTTTGCGTGAACCGCCCCAAAGCTCTTGCTGATGCCCTTGAGCTCGATTGCCGTGTCAGCCATCGGCGACCCACTTCCCCGTTTTTATCAATTGGTCAAATGCAGTATCACGGCGTTCCGCCACCTGCCAACCGCGCGCTGCGCGGCAGCAACGAAACGTCCCTTGGGGCACTCTCGACAAATCGGGCCTTGCTTGTCAATTTCCCGGCGCGAGAATGCACCGAAACCGCAGAAAGAAGCGTGCCATGACGGAAGACCGGATCACCCAGCTCGAAATCCTGGCCGCCGAGCAGGAAAAGACCATCGAAGAGCTTTCGACGGAACTCACCCGCCAGTGGCGCGAGATGGAGGCGCTGAAGAAAAAACTCCAGCGCCTGTCCGAGCGTTTCATGGAACTGGAAGAGCAGACGGCGGGCGACGTGCCGGTGACGAAGCCGCCGCACTGGTGAGGGGTGTCACCCTTGCCATTTCCACGCGGGTTCACGCTTCCGGTGTCACCAGCGCCTCGAAAGCCCGGCGCATCTCTGTGCGGGCGGCGTGTTCGGATATCTGCCCGTCGAGCAGCGCGCGCGCCAGTTCTTCCACGGCCCCGAACAGCGCGATCATCCGGGCCTGCGCGGGCATGTCGCCTGCCGGAAAGCAGGGGGCGAGAAGCCGTGTCAGCATATCGCAGAAAGCGGTGCGGATTTCCGTGCCGATCGTGCCGTGCTCGGGGTAGGAGCGCAGGGCGGCGATGGTTGCTTCGTAAACCCGCCCGTGCCGTGTGATGCAGGCGATATAGCTGTCGGCGAACATGTTTGCAGCATTGCGGGGCGTGGGCGGGCGGTGGGCCATGCCAGCTTCGAGATCGGCAAAGAGCCGCTGATCATAGCGCCGATAGAGCGCGAGCAGCAGCCCCATGCGCGTGCCGAACTGGCTATAGGTGACAGGTTTCGTGACGCCTGCGGCCTCGGCCAGCGTCTGGAGCGTCAGCGCATCGGAACCCCTGGTGGCCAGAATGTCAGCCGCAAGGTCGAGAAGGAGGTTGCGGCGGTCTTCGCGTTTGAGGCGCTTGCGCGGGGTGGCGCTATCCTGACTTTGCTGGCCTGACATGGCTTGCCTTATAGACAATCGCGATCATGCGGGCCAGCGGGCGGCGCGGTGACCGCCCGCCGGTCTGCATGTCAGTCGCGGTTCTGGAGCGGCACTTTCGGGAAGTCGATTTTCGGCTGCACGATGTTGTTGACCCAGTTGCTGAAGCTGTTCATCGCTGTCCATGCGCAGATCTGGATCAGCTTTTTCTCCGAAATGCCGGCCTGCGCGGCGCGTTCGAAATCATGCGTTTCCAGATTGCCGCGCTGCGCAATCAGGCGGAGCGCCAGGTCGATGACCGCCTGTTCGCAGGCGTCATCCGCCTCGCCGCGCTGTGCGGCGACGCATTCCTCGGCGCTCATGCCGGCTTTCTTGCCCGAGAAAGTGTGTCCGCTGACGCAGTAATGGCAGCCATTGCTGTTGGCCACGGCGAGCGAGATCATCTCGCGCTCGCGGACGGACAGATGGCTGGCTGCCTCCACGGCTTCCTGAAAGGCCAGATAGCCATTGAGCGTCGCGCCATCGATGCCGAGCGCGCCGAAGAAGTTCGGCACCATGCCGTACTGGGCCTTGAAGCCTTCGAGGGTCGGGGTGGCGGCTTCATCGGCCGTTTCGATGGTGACCGGGGTCATTTTCAGCATGGGGTTCTCCATGGGGGATTCGGGAATGGGGGGGATTTGGGAATGGGGAGGAATTGGGTCGAAGTTCAACGCGCGGGCGCTTGAGCCTGCGTTGGGGTTCGTATGTGTAAGACCGGAAGAGAGACGGTGCGTGTAAGCCTGGCCGTCAACCCGCGATCTATCCCATCGCGGGAGGGCAATGGGTGCAGCGGGGGCGGGCGGGTGCTGTGGCCCGCGTGTGCCGGTCAGCGGCCTGGTTTACGAACTGCATGATCCTGTCCACGGTTTGCGGCATGCCGCGTGTTGTGCAATTGCTATATACTTATGGTAACTTAATTTGCAAGAGCCCTGAAGGGATGGTGAAGTCCGCATGGCGGCTGCCCTGAGAGACGGCAACGAGAGGCCCGTCGAAGAGCCTTCGGCGGGGCACGCCAGCCAGTGGCACGTGATGGAGGCACCTTAGATGGGCTCGAACGCTTTGGACGCCTCTGGGAAGAATGGATGAGAAAACAGCCGGCGACGCGCCCGTGACGCGCCGCCACAATGATGAGGGCTTTTCGCTTTTACGCGGTAGCCACAAAGGTGGCGGGCAGTCCGGGCGCCCTGTGCAGCCCGGATTCCAGGGAAGGGCGTTCGGCGGTGCTCAGGGCCGCGGCCATCCGCTCGCAAGCCTGTCGAGGACCTGCATGAATGGCGCAGGGAGGTTATCGGGCGTTTCCTGGTATTATGGCCGGTTCACGGCTTCTATTTATAAGTAAAGAATTTCATTTTCTTTTGAAGGTGGGATAAGTGCGTTATCACAAGGGCGTTTGACACGCCTAGAACTATGGGTAGGATGCATTTATCCTGGAGCGCTTCGTAGATTATAAAATTTGCAACGGCAATTGTAATCAATGCGAAGGCAAACTGAATCGCTTTTATCATAATTTTCTCTCTTAAATAATAACTATATTGCCATTCGTCGGCGATCCCGTTGATTTGCATAGAAGAAGGCGTCGCCAGATGGCGAAGGCTGTATCAAATGCAGCTCCGGCGGCGTCTGAGGCGCAGGAGTAGGTTGCGTTTGTGGTCGTGGGGTTATGAGGTTTCGGATGCCAAAGGTAAGAAGCTAAGCATATTTTTCATAATAGATTTGAAAAATTCTAATTTTTACTGGGTCGTTAGAGGCATTCGTTAAAATAATACGAATTTCCATATGGTCAACTTGGTATTTCTAAGAAATAGATTACGTTATGTGCTGTATTTGATTTTGAGGAAATCTGATTCATCTCAAAAGACAGGCATTAAAAAACCCCGCCGGATCGCTCCGGCGGGGTCTTTGTTTTCAGGCCTGATCGGCTGACGATTACTCGTCGCCGCCCTGCTTCTTCAGGGCTGCGCCCAGAATGTCGCCGAGCGAAGCGCCGGAGTCGGTGGAACCGAACTGTGCGACAGCTTCCTTCTCTTCGGCGATTTCCAGCGCCTTGATCGAGACGTTGATGCGACGGGTCTTCTTGTCGAAGACGGTGACGCGGGCGTCCACCTTCTGGCCGACGGAGAAGCGCTCGGGGCGCTGCTCTGCACGGTCACGCGACAGGTCGGAGCGCTTGATGAAGCTCTCGACGTCGTGATCGACCAGCAGAACCTCGAGGCCGCCGTCTTTCACGCCGGTCACTTCACAGGTCACAACCGCGCCCTTGCGCAGTTCGCCGGAAGCAGCGGCTTCGCCGATGGAGTCATGACCAAGCTGCTTGATGCCGAGAGAGATGCGCTCCTTGTCGACGTCCACGTCGAGAACCTGCGCCTTCACCACGTCGCCGCGGTTGTACTCTTCGATCACCTGCTCGCCCGGACGGTTCCAGTCGAGATCGGAAAGGTGGACCATGCCGTCCACGTCGCCGTCCAGGCCGATGAACAGACCGAACTCGGTCTTGTTCTTGACCTCGCCCTCGACAACGGAGCCGACGGTGTGGTTGCGGGCGAATGCCTCCCACGGGTTCTCGAGCGTCTGCTTGAGGCCCAGCGAGATGCGGCGCTTCACCGGATCCACTTCCAGCACGACAACTTCGACTTCCTGCGTGGTGGAAAGGATCTTGCCCGGATGAACGTTCTTTTTCGTCCAGGACATTTCCGAAACGTGGATCAGGCCTTCGATGCCCGGCTCCAGCTCCACAAACGCACCGTAGTCGGTGATGTTGGTGACGCGACCCAGAACCTTCTTGCCGAGCGGGTACTTGCCGCCGATGCCGTCCCACGGATCGGCTTCGAGCTGCTTCATGCCCAGCGAGATGCGGTGGGTTTCCTGGTTGATGCGGATGATCTGCACCTTGACCGTCTGACCGATGTTGAGGATCTCGGTCGGATGGTTGACACGACGCCATGCCATGTCGGTGACGTGCAGCAGGCCGTCGATACCGCCCAGGTCAACGAACGCACCGTAGTCGGTGATGTTCTTGACCACGCCTTCGACCACCTGACCCTCTTCGAGGTTCTGGACGATCTCGGAGCGCTGCTCGGCGCGGCTCTCTTCGAGAACCGTGCGGCGGGACACGACGATGTTGCCGCGGCGCTTGTCCATCTTGAGGATTTCGAAGGGCTGCGGGGTGTGCATCAGCGGGGTGACGTCGCGGATCGGACGAATGTCGACCTGCGAACGCGGCAGGAAGGCCACGGCGCCGTCCAGATCGACGGTGAAGCCGCCCTTGACCTGGTTGAAGATGAAGCCCTCGACGCGCTCGCCGGCGTTGAACTTCGCTTCCAGCTTGACCCAGCTTTCCTCGCGGCGTGCTTTCTCGCGGCTCAGCATTGCCTCGCCAAGCGCGTTCTCGATGCGCTCGACATAGACTTCAACTTCGTCGCCGACCTTGAGGTCCGTTTCCTTGCCCTTCGCGCCGAATTCCTTCAGCGGGACACGGCCCTCGACCTTGAGGCCGACATCGACGATCGCCATGTCTTTTTCGATGGCGGTGACGATGCCCTTTACGACGGAGCCTTCAGCGGCGTCGCGTTCGTTGAAGGATTCTTCGAGAAGGCTCGCGAAATCATCGCGAGACGGATTGAATTCTGACATTGATGCTCCTGAAACGCCCTGTTTTTCAAAACGGGGCAAAGCGCCGGTGGTTCGTGTTGCGTTTGTCCAGCCACGCATCCGAGCGGATCGCTCTATGGCCGCCTGAGCGGCAGATCCGGCGCAAAGAATGCGTGGCAGACGATTTTTCTCAGTCTTCTTTTCGAGCCGCCAGCCTAGCATCCACCAGTTTGCAGGCAGCCTGAAACGCCGTCTCTATATCCATTTCGCTCGTATCGAGCAAGTGCGCATCGTTCGCGGGCCTTAAAGGACTGTCCTCGCGACCCATGTCGCGGGCGTCCCGCCGCTCGATATCGGCCAGGATCCGGGCATAGTCGGCAGTGCCACCGCCGGCCTCGATTTCACGCCAGCGTCGGGTGGCGCGCACCTCGGGGCTCGCGATCACATAGAGCTTCACATCGGCTTCAGGGCATACCACCGTGCCGATGTCGCGGCCGTCGAGCACCGCGCCGGGCGGGGTTGCGGCGAAGGCGCGCTGCTTGTCCACCAGCGCCGTGCGCACCGGCGTCATCACAGCCACTTTCGAAGCGGCCTCGCCAATGCCGTGGGCGGAAAGCACCGCCCGGTCGAGCGCGCCCAGATCGAGCGCGCGCGCCGCGCGTTCGGCAATCGCCATATCGTCCAGCGGTTCGCCCGCGTCGATCAACGCCTTGGCCACACCGCGATAGGTGAGGCCGGTGTCGAGATGGTGCAGGCCATACTGGCTGGCCAGCCGGCGTGCGAGCGTGCCCTTGCCGGAAGCGGCGGGGCCGTCGATGGCGATGGTGAACTTGTCTGGCATTCCCGTCATACCGAGCGCGTTATGCCTCCGTCGATGCGTATGTTCTGGCCGGTGATGTATCCCGACTTCTCGCCGGCCAGGAAGGCGATGAGTTCGGCAACTTCTTCTGCGGAGCCGTAGCGGCCCATGGGGATGCGCGAGCGCCGTTCTTCCTTCTCGGGCAGCGAGTCGATGAAACCCGGCAGCACGTTGTTCATGCGCAGATTGTCTTCGGCATATTTGTCGCAAAAGAGCTTGGTGAAGGCCGCCAGCCCTGCCCGGAACACGCCCGATGTGGGGAATGCGGCTTCCGGCTCGAACGTGGCGTAGGTGGAGATGTTGACGATCGAGCCCGATTTCTGCGCCTGCATGATCGGGGTGACGAGCCGTGTCGCCCGCACCACGTTGAGCAGGTAGAAATCCATGCCCGTGTGCCAGTCCTCGTCCGAAAGCGCCAGCACGTCGCCCTTGGGGCCATGGCCAGCGCCATTCACCAGCGCATCGATGCGGCCGAAGCGCTCCATCGTCGCGTCGGTGAAGCGCTTGAGGTCATCCGTGGAAAGGTTGGAGCCGGTGAAGCCCAGCCCGCCCAGTTCCCTGCCCAGCGCCTCACCCTTGCCGGAGGACGACATGACGGCGACCTGATAGCCGTTTTCGGCCAGCTTGCGGGCTGCAGCAGCGCCCATGCCGCTGCCGCCGCCGACAATCATGGCTGTTTTCCCGGTGCTCATGCCGTTTCCTCCCGTGCAGGTTTTTCGTGTCAGTCCAGCTTTGCACCCAGTCGCGTCATCAGGGCGGTGAAGTCGGGGAAGCTGGTTGCGATCATCGCCTGGTCGTCGATGGTCACCGGCTTTTCGCTCGCCAGGCCCATCACGAGGAAGCTCATGGCGATGCGGTGGTCGAGATGCGTCTTGACCGTTCCGCCGCCAAGGCCCTTGCCGCCGGGGCGGCCCGTCACGCGCAGGGTTGCTTCGCCTTCTTCGCAGTCGACGCCATTGGCCTTGAGGCCATCGGCAACGGCGGAAAGCCGGTCGGATTCCTTGACGCGCAGCTCTTCCAGCCCCTGCATCAGCGTGTCGCCCTCGGCAAAGCAGGCTGCCACGGCGAGCACCGGGTATTCATCGATCATCGACGGCGCGCGGTCTTCGGGCACGGTCACGCCCTTCAGTTCGGAGCCGCGCACGCGCAGATCCGCCACGTCTTCGCCGCCCTCATTGCGGCGGTCGAGAATCTCGATATTCGCGCCCATCTCGATCAGCGTGGTCACGAGGCCGGTGCGGGTCGGGTTCATCAACATGTTTTCGATGACCACGTCTGAGCCCGGCACGATCAGCGCCGCCACCAGCGGGAAAGCGGCCGAGGACGGGTCGCCCGGAACGGCGATGGTCTGGCCCGTCAGCGTCGGCTGGCCTTCGATGCGGATGTGGCGCACGCCGTCGGCGTCGGTCTCCACTTCCAGCGATGCGCCGAAGCCGGCCAGCATCTTTTCGGTGTGGTCGCGGGTCGCCACGGGTTCGATCACGGTGGTCACGCCGGGCGTGTTCAGCGCGGCCAGAAGCACGGCGGATTTCACCTGTGCAGACGGCATCGGCACCCGGTAGCTGATGGGGGCAGCGTGCTTGGGGCCGCGCAGCGTGATCGGCAGGCGGTCGCCCGGCTCGGCGGAAACGACCTGCAGACCCATTTCCTTCAGCGGATCGAACACGCGGCCCATCGGGCGCTTGGAAAGCGATGCGTCGCCGATGAAGCGCGTGGTCATGTCGTAGGAGCCGACAAGGCCCATGGTCAGGCGCACGCCGGTGCCGGCATTGCCGAAGTCGAGCGGCTCTTTGGGTTCCAGCAGCGCGCCGTTGCCCGTGCCGATGGCGATCCATTCATCGCCGCGCTTTTCGATTTTCGCGCCCATGGCCTTCATGGCCTCGCCGGTGCGCAGAACGTCTTCGCCTTCCAGAAGGCCGGTGATGCGCGTCTCGCCCGCAGCCAGGCCGCCAAACATCAGCGCCCTGTGCGAGATCGACTTGTCGCCGGGCACCCGGGCCCGGCCGGAAAGGGCGTCGGATTTGCTGGCGCTCATGGGGCGCGGTTCATGATCGTGCATTGCGTGGTCCTTGGCGATATGCATGCTGCCGGGCGGCAGATTATTCGAGGATTTTCACAGCTGGCTCTAGCATGATGGCGATAGCTGGTCATCCCCCGGTTGACGGATGGCCCCTGACGGGGTTGTAAAGAGAGTGCGCCTTCGCAGGAGAGGCATAATCCAGGGTTCGCATTAAGCTTTGACAGGTGCTCGACTTGCCGTTATGGGGACCAAAATTTTCAAGTAGGCAGGAAGCGCTTCCGGTGCCGGCCGCGATGGAGCCGTCGCAGGCTGGGCCGACCGCAAGACGATGAGGCAGCAAGGTGGCTAAACCGGAACTCGGAACAAAACGCATCTGCCCGGAGACGGGCCGTAAATTCTACGATCTGAACAAGGATCCGATCGTGTCGCCCTATACGGGGCAGACCTATCCGCGCAGCTTCTTTGAAGCTGTCTCCGACACTTCCGTGGAAGAAGAAGAGGAAGTGGAAGAGAAGGAAGTGGATGGCGAGGGCGAAGGCCCCGAAGTGGTTTCGCTCGAGGATGCCGATGATGAGGCGACCTCCAGCAAGAAGTCGGAAATCCCGGATCTCGACGACGATGACGACGACGATGATGTCGATCTCGGCGACGATGATGACGACACGTTCCTCGACGAGGACGATGATGACGACGACGACGATATGAAAGACATTATCGGCGTTGGCGACGACGAAGACGAAAGCTGATTTTTCAGCACCTGCGGGAAGAAAAACCCCAGCCAGCGTTAAAATCGACGCACAGGCGAAAAACGGGGCTTGATCTTCCCGCCGGGCGGGTTTAGAAGCCGCCCACACGGTTGGCCCAGCGGGCCGGCCGGACCTCTTCGCCGGAGACGGCGACCGGCCAAATCGCCGGAGTGTGGGGCCATAGCTCAGTTGGGAGAGCGCTTGAATGGCATTCAAGAGGTCAGGGGTTCGACTCCCCTTGGCTCCACCAAATTTTCTCTGATCTCAGACACACAGAACCGGTCAAGCCGAAGTTTCTTCTTCTTCCGCGGCTTTTGCACAGTCAATCAGGTTGCGTGTTGCGACATATGGCCTTGAGCGATGTGGACGCACAGGCCGTCACAGCCGTCCGTCGGGCTGCATGAAATGTCGCAGGCAGAGGCCCGGCCCCAGCGTGAGTTCAGGCCCAGACGCCTTGCTCCCCAAACGCATCTTTTGCCCTCTGCCCGAAAGCCGTCGAGCCTCTCGCAGTGTTCCGCTCAGCGGTAATGCATCCCATCGGTGTTTGCTGCGAATTTCTTGCAACCTTAGGAAATCCTCCCCGAAAGCGTTTGACGTATACGGAAATTCGTTGCCAAATGCCGCGTCTCTCATCCGTTCGTCGGATGATATGAAAGCAAAATGGGAGTGAGGGAAAATGTTGAAATCCCTGGTACGGCCGCTGCTCGCGGGTACGATTCTGGTCTCGACGGCGATGGCAGCGTCCGCCGTGACCTATGTACGCGGCAATGACGGCGATCCGGAAACGCTGGACCAGCACAAGACGTCGCTTGTTGCCGAAGCCCACCTGATGCGCGATCTCTATGAAGGCCTGGTCGTCTATGACGCCAACGCCAAGATCATTCCGGGTGTGGCCGAGGAGTGGAGCGTGTCCGATGATGGCACCGTCTACACCTTCAACCTGCGCGACGATGCAAAATGGTCGAATGGCGACCCGGTGGTGGCTGAGGATTTCGTGTTCTCGCTGCGCCGTATCATGATGCCCGACACGGGCGCGAAATACGCCAACATCCTCTATCCGATCAAGAACGCCGAGGCGATCAACAAGGGTGAGATGGAAGCCGATCAGATGGGCGTGAAAGCCGTCGATGATCGCACGCTTGAGATTACGCTCGAGCAGCCGACCCCGTTCTTCCTGGAGCTTCTCACGCACCAGACCGGCCTGCCGGTGAACCCGAAGGCCGTCGAGGCGCATGGCACGGATTTCGTGCAGCCCGAAAACATCGTCACCAACGGCGCCTACAAGCTCGTTTCCTTCACGCCGGGCGACAAGATCGTCATGGAGAAGAACGAGAACTTCCATGACGCCGACAATGTCCAGATCGACACGATCGAGTACATTCCGTTCGAAGACCGCGCGACCTGCGTGCGCCGCTTCGAGGCCGGCGAGGTTCAAAGCTGCTCCGATCTTCCGACCGAGCAGATCAAGTCCATGAAGGAGCGTCTGGGCGATCAGGTTCGCATTTCGCCCTATCTCGGCACCTACTATTACTCGCTCAACATGAAGCGCGATGTCATGTCGGACCCGAAGGTGCGGCAGGCGCTCGCCATGGTCATCGACCGCGAATTCCTGGGCGACGAGATCTGGGCCGGCGCGATGCTGCCCGCCTATTCGCTGGTTCCGCCCGGCATCGGCAATTATGAAGGCGGCGGTTCGCCGGCCGAGTGGGCCGACATGTCCCTGCTCGATCGCGAAGACAAGGCCATCGAGCTGATGACGGAAGCCGGCTACGGCCCGGACAATCCGGTCACGGTCGAGCTTGCCTACAACAACTCCGAGAACCACAAGAACACGGCAACTGCGATTGCCGACATGTGGAAGCCGCTCGGCGTCAATGTCGAATTCAATGTCCGCGACCTGTCCGCTCACTATGCGAACCTGCGCGACCAGAAGGATTTCGACGTGGCGCGCGCCGGCTGGATCGGCGACTACTCCGACCCGCAGAACTTCCTGTTCCTGGTCGAGAGCGACAACACCGGCTTCAACTACGCCCAGTATGAGAACCCGGACTATGACGCACTGATGGACAAGGCCGCTGCCGAGACCGATCTGGTCAAGCGCGCCGAGATCCTGCGCGAGGCAGAAGCGACGTTCATGGCAGACATGCCCTACATCCCGCTTCTGTTCTACTCGTCCCTGTCTCTGGTGTCGCCCAAGCTCAATGGCTGGGAAGACAACATCCAGAACGTCCATGGGACGCGCTTCATGAGCATCAGCGAGTAACAACAGCGTTCGATCTTTCCGCCCGGCCCCTTCGTGGGCCGGGCGGTTTCGAACACATATGAGAGTTGGTAGCGATGCTCGGTTATGCCGTGCGCCGTCTTCTTGGCGCTATTCCGACCCTGTTCCTCATTGTCACCTTCGCCTTCTTCCTCATGCGGGTGGCGCCGGGCGGTCCCTTCGACCGCGAGCGCACGCTGGAGGCCAAGGTCCTGGAAAACCTCAACCGCGTTTTCCACCTCGATAAGCCGCTTTGGGAACAGTATTTCTATTATCTCGGCAACCTCGCCCGTGGCGATCTGGGTCCGAGTTTCATCTATCGTGATTTCTCCGTTCAGCAATTGATCGGCAATGGTCTGCCCGTGTCCATCCAGCTCGGTGGCATGGCCCTGCTTGTTGCGCTGCTGATCGGTAGTGTGCTCGGCAGTATTGCCGCGCTGCGCCAGAATTCCTGGGTCGACTATTCGGTCATTGCGGTCGCCACTTTCGGCATCACCGTGCCGAACTTCGTCGTCGCCCCGCTTCTGTCGCTGATTTTCGGCGTCTGGCTCAGCCTGTTGCCGGCCGGCGGCTGGAGCAGTCCTGAATCCATGGTGCTGCCCGTCATCACGCTCGCCCTGCCGCAGGTGGCCATCATCGCCCGCCTGATACGCGGCTCCATGATCGAGGCGTTGCGTTCCGACCATGTGCGCACGGCGCGGGCCTATGGCCTGCCGACGCGCATGATCGTGGTCGTGCATGCGTTGCGGGCGGCCTGTCTGCCGGTGATTTCCTATCTCGGGCCTGCGGCTGCCGCGCTGCTGACAGGGTCCGTGGTGGTGGAAACCATCTTCGGCCTGCCGGGCATCGGCCGTTACTTTGTCCAGGGCGCCCTGAACCGCGATTACACGCTGGTCATGGGCACCGTCATCATCATCGCCGTCTTCGTGGTGGTCTTCAACCTGATCGTCGACCTCCTCTATGCGGCGCTGGATCCGAGAGTGCGTTATGACTGACATCGCCACCGGCCCAATGCCGCCAGAGGGCGAGCTGCCGACCACCAAGAGCCGTTCGGCCTGGGAAACGGCTTTCATGCGGCTGCGCAAGAACCGCGCAGCCATGGCCAGCCTGTTCGTTCTGATCCTGTTCGTGTTCGCGGGCATCTTCGGGCCGATGCTGGCGCCGCATCCCTATGCGCGCGTCTATTCGGACTTCGTGAAGGTGCCAGCGAGCCTCGAGCCCTATCCGCGTCAGGCAGAAATCGTGCCGCTGGCCGAGTCCGCCCTGTCGCGGGCGCGGCTTGAAACCAGTTCCATCGAGCTTGATGGCGACAGGGTGCGGATCGAAGCAACATCCAGCCGCGAGATCGATCCGCGCGTGACGCGCTATCTCGACCGCTCGGATCTGTTCTCGAACGCCCGTGTGGTCGAGCAGGCCGGCGACAACAAGTCGATCATCATGGAGGCGGACGTCCAGCGTCTGCGTTTCATATTCGGCACGGATGCAAACGGGCGCGACCTGTTTGCACGCGTGCTGATCTCGATCCGCATTTCGTTGATGATCGGCGCGCTCGCCACGGGCGTGGCGCTGTTGATCGGCGTGATCTACGGAGCCACCGCCGGCTTCCTGGGCGGGCGCATCGACAACGTGATGATGCGCATCGTCGACATACTGTACTCGCTGCCCTTCACCTTCTTCGCCATCCTTCTGGTGGTGTTCTTCGGGCGAAACGTGGTCCTGATGTTCATTGCCGTCGGCGCGGTCGAGTGGCTGGACATGGCGCGTATCGTGCGTGGCCAGACCATCGCGCTGAGAAGGCGTGAGTTCGTGCAGGCGGCCGAGGCGCTGGGTGTCGGCTCAAGCGGCATCCTGAAGCGGCACATCATCCCCAACACACTCGGCCCGGTGATCATCTACATGACGCTGCTGGTGCCCAAGGTCATTCTTCTGGAGAGCTTCCTCTCCTTCCTCGGCCTGGGCGTGCAGGAGCCGCTGACCAGTCTGGGCGTGCTGATCTCCGAGGGCGCGCGCAACATGCGCGGGGCGGCCTACATGCTGCTCTATCCGTCGCTGGCGCTGACCGCGCTCCTGTTTGCGCTCAACTTCCTGGGCGATGGCCTGCGCGATGCGCTCGATCCGAAGGACCGCTGACATGAAGCAGCAGAACGAGGAACGCATCTTCGACATAAGCGACATTCGCGTCACCTTCGACACGCCCGATGGCGCAGTCGAGGCGGTGCGTGGTGTGGACATGCATGTGAACGCCGGCGAAACGGTCGCCGTCGTGGGCGAATCGGGGTCCGGCAAGAGCCAGATCATGATGGCGTCGATGGGGCTTCTGGCTTCCAACGGCTCCGTCTCCGGTTCCGTCAGCTATCGCGGGCAGGAACTCATCGGCCTGCCGCGCGCGAAGCTCAACAAGATCCGCGGCGCGAAGGTCACCATGATCTTCCAGGAGCCAATGACCTCGCTTGATCCGCTCTACACGATCGAGCGGCAGATCTGTGAGCCGATCCGGGTTCATGGCGGGCTTTCGGCCGGGGCGGCGCGCAAGCGCGCGCTGGAGCTTCTCAAGCTCGTCCACATTCCCGATCCCGAGCGACGGATGAAATCCTATCCGCACGAAATGTCCGGTGGCCAGCGTCAGCGCGTGATGATCGCCATGGCGCTCGCCAACGATCCGGACCTGTTGATCGCCGACGAACCGACCACGGCGCTCGATGTGACCATTCAGGCCGAGATCCTCGGCCTGCTGGCCGAACTGCAGAAAAAGCTCGGCATGGCCATTCTCTTCATCACGCATGATCTCGGCATCGTCGAAGCTTTTGCCGACCGGGTCTATGTGATGCAGAAGGGGCTCGTGGTGGAGACGGGCGAGACTGCAAACATTTTCGAGCGGCCGCAGGAGGACTACACCAGAATGCTGCTGGCGGCGGAGCCGGAAGGGCACAAGCCTCCGGTCGGCAACGACCAGCCCATCCTGCTCGATGCGAAGGATGTCTGCGTAACCTTCGTCGTGAAGGGCGGATTCCTGTCCGGCCCGGGCTACGAGGTGAAGGCCGTGCAGAATGTCGGGCTGACGCTGCGCGCCGGCCAGACCATCGGCATTGTCGGCGAATCGGGGTCGGGCAAGTCCACGCTCGGCCGCGCGCTCCTGCAGCTTCTGCCGTCCGAGGGGCGGGTGGTCTATCAGGGCACGTCCATTCAGGGGTTTGACCGGGCGGCCATGCGGCCCTTCCGGCGCAATCTGCAAATGGTGTTCCAGGACCCCTATGGCTCGCTCAGCCCGCGCATGACGGTGGGCGAGATCATCACCGAGGGGCTGCTCGTTCATGAGCCGCAACTGTCCGCGCGCGAGCGCGACAAACGGGCCATTCAGGCGCTGGAGGAAGTCGGGCTCGACCCGTCCATGCGCAACCGCTTCCCGCACGAGTTTTCGGGCGGTCAGCGCCAGCGCATCGCCATCGCCCGCGCGGTGATCCTCAAGCCCACCGTGATCGTGCTGGACGAACCGACCTCGGCGCTTGACCGTTCGGTGCAGAAGCAGATCATCACCCTGCTCAGGCGCATCCAGGAAAGCCACAATCTGTCCTTCATCTTCATCAGCCACGACCTGTCCGTGGTGAAGGCGCTGTCCGACTACGCCATCGTGATGCGTTCGGGCCAGGTCGTGGAAGAGGGGCTCACCAGCGACGTCTTCGATAATCCACAGAGCGATTACACGAAGGACCTGATGGAAGCAGCGTTCAATCTCAGGGAAGTCTTGCATCGCCAGGCAGCAGCCCGCGCATAGTATAAAACAGGGCTGTCCGCAGGATTGCGGGCAGCCCGTCATCGGTTTTCACTCCCCTCAATTACAGCCGCAAATATAAAGTTTCCGATTTTTCGGGAACTTTATCTCCCGCCGTCGCTTCTGCTAATGGAAACAATCGATTGCACAATCGATTGACTCTGCCGTGCGTCTGTTTCACGCTGGCCGGGTCGAACGACGACTGGGAGCAAGGAGGCGCGCTTGAGCGCACCCCAAATGATCGGCGCGAACAATGATGAGGCCATGCCCCTGCGGTGTGGCCATCTGCGTTCGTTCTGCTGGCAGCAGGCGTATATCGTCGCTGTCATCATGAGCGCCGCATCTTTCCCCCTGCTTCTCGGGCGCAGCAAAAAGCGCCGTCGTAGATTCCCGGCAAAAGCGCGTTTGCGCGGAATTGCGACCGTACCGGGCTGGTTTCCAGCCAGTTGACGCCGTTCGCCTGAATACGATTTGCCTTTAGCCGACAACGGCTTCTGGCGCGGATTCCCTTTTTGCCTAAACCAAGTACGTCAAAGACAGAGGAGAACAGAATGCGTTCCATCAAGACCCGCTTAAAGGCAGGCCTCGCCGGCGTCGCGATCTTTGCGGCCGGTGTAACCGCTGCCCAGGCGGACACCTGGAAATACGCTTTCGAAGAAGCGATGACCGACGTTCAGGGCGTCTACGCCCAGAAGTTCAAGGAAGAGATCGAGGCCAATTCGGACCACGAAGTCCAGCTCTTCCCGTTCGGCACGCTTGGCGAGTCTGCCGACATCATGGAGCAGGCACAGGCCGGCATCCTGCAGTTCGTTGACCAGTCCCCGGGCTTCACCGGCGCGCTGATCCCCGAAGCGCAGGTCTTCTTCGTGCCTTACCTGCTTCCGGCAAAGTCCGAAGAATTGGGCGACTTCTTCCGCAACTCCAAGGCCATCAACGAGATGTTCCCGGAGCTCTACGCTCAGCAGGGCCTCGAGCTTCTCACCATGTTCCCCGAGGGCGAAGTGGTGATGAACACCAAGGACCCGGTGGAGAAGCCGGAAGACCTGAACGAAGTGAAGTTCCGCGTCATGACCAACCCGCTTCTGGTGGAAAGCTACAAGGCATTCGGCGCAACGCCGACGCCGCTTCCCTGGGGCGAGGTCTATGGCGGCCTGCAGACCAACATCATTCAGGGTCAGGAAAACCCGCTGTTCTGGGTCGAGTCCACGAAGATGTATGAAGTGACCGGCGCGATCACGCTCACCGGCCACAACAACTTCACCACCGCTGTGATGGCCAACAAGGAATTCTATGATGGCCTGAGCGACGAGGAGAAGAAGCTCGTCCAGGACGCGTCTTCCGCAGCATTCGAGCACATCCTCGAATACCAGAAGGGTCTGAGCGAGGAATCGCTTGCGAAGATCAAGGAAGCCAAGCCCGAGATGACCATCAGCGATCTCACCGAAGAGCAGCGCGCTCCCTTCAAGGAAGCCGCCGCGCAGGTTGAGGCCAAGTTCATCGAGATGACCGGCGACAGCGGCAAGAAGATTCTTGACCAGATGAAGGAAGACCTGAAGGCCGCGACGCAGTAGCCCGCTGCCCGCAGCAAAAACAAGAAGAGCCCTGCGGCCCCTTTTGGGTCGCGGGGTTCCGTCATCTCACTGAGGGGAATGAAGATGGGCAGTGACGACGAAACATCTGAACAGCACAGCGAAACATACGAATCCACACTGCCCGGTGTGATCGGCATGTTCGACAATGCCATCAGCCGCATCGAGTCGGTGATGCTCGCGCTCGGCGTCATGCTCATGGCGCTCAACACCATCGCCAATGTGGTCAGCCGGGGCATCGGCCACACAATCTTTTTCTCCGAGGAGCTCAACAGCATCCTCATCATTCTCATCACCTTCGCCGGCATCGGCTATGCCGCGCGTCACGGGCGCCACATCCGCATGTCCGCTCTTTACGACGCCCTGCCGCCCAAGACGCGCAAGGTGCTGATGATCGTCATCACGGTCATCACCGCGCTGACCATGTTCGCGCTCTGCTATTTCGCGATTGGTTACATCGGCAAGGTGGCCAAGTCCGGTCGCATCCTGCCGGCCATGCAGATCCCCGTTTACTGGATCTATCTCTGGGTCCCTGTCGGCTTCTTCATCACCGGTGTGCAGTACGCGCTCACCGCGCTGAAGAACGTCGTCCAGAAGGACATCTATCTCTCCACGCATGTTCTGGAGGGATACGAAGAAGACGAAATCGAGATCTGACCGGGGCCAGCGACCATGACACTCAAAATCTCCACCATCATGATCGTGTTGCTGCTCTTCGGCTTCCCGATGATGATTCCGCTCATTCTGGGCGCGGGCTACGGCTTCTATGGCCTGTTCGGCGGTTTCGACCGCATGGACTTCATGGTTCAGCAGATGCTGGCCGGCATTCGCCCGGCGTCGCTGATCGCCGTGCCCATGTTCATCCTCGCCGCAGACATCATGACCCGTGGCCAGTCGGCCGACCGTCTGATCGACATGGTCATGAAGTTCATCGGCCACATCAAGGGCGGCTTGGCCGTCTCCACCGCCACCGCCTGTACGCTGTTTGGCGCGGTGTCCGGTTCGACGCAGGCCACGGTCGTTGCCGTCGGTTCGCCGCTGCGTCCGCGCATGCTCAAGGCCGGCTACAATGATTCCTTCGTTCTGGCGCTGATCATCAATGCCAGTGACATCGCCTTCCTGATCCCGCCATCCATCGGCATGATCATCTATGGCGTCGTCTCCAAGACCTCGATTGCAGAACTCTTCATCGCCGGCATCGGGCCGGGCCTTCTGCTTCTGGTCCTGTTCTCCGCCTATTGCATCGTCTACGCGACCATCAAGGGCGTGCCGACGGAACCAAAAGCGCCGTGGGGCGAGCGGGTCGCAGCCGTTCGGGCGGCCATCTGGCCGCTGTTCTTCCCGGTCATCATCGTTGGCGGCATTTATGGCGGCATCGTCAGCCCCACCGAGGCCGCGGCCATCTGTGTGGCCTATGCGCTGTTCCTGGAGCTGGTGATCTTCCGGTCGCTTTCCATTGCCGACATCTACAAGATCTCCAAGTCGACCGGCCTCATCACCGCGGTGGTGTTCATTCTGGTCGCAGCGGGCACGGCCTTTTCCTGGGTCATCTCCTTTGCCCAGATCCCGCAGGAGATCCTCGGCGCAATCGGCATTGACGAGATGGGGCCGAAAATGGTCCTCGCGGTCATTTCGATCTCGTTCTTCGTCGGCTGCATGTTCGTGGACCCGATCGTGGTGATTCTCGTTCTGGTGCCGATCTTCGCGCCGGTGGTGGATTCGGTCGGTCTCGACAAGGTTCTGGTCGGCACGATCATCACGCTGCAGGTGGCCATCGGCTCTGCCACGCCGCCATTCGGGTGTGACATCTTCACGGCCATCGCCATCTTCAAGCGGCCCTATATGGACGTGATCCGCGGCATCCCGCCATTCACGCTCATCTTGCTTGGCGTGTCGGTGGCGCTGATCTTCATCCCGCAGATCGCCCTGTTCCTGCCCAGCCTGGCATTCGATTAGGAGACGCGTCATGTTCAAGAGAATACTTGTACCCGTCGACGGTTCGGAAAACGCGCTGAAGGCACTCGAGATGGGCGTTCAGATGCAGAAGACCACGGGCGCCGAGCTGATGACGCTCACCGTTTTCCGGCATCACAGCCTGCTTGAGGCGTCCATGTCGATGGTGCGGCCCGATGATCCGCAGAACATCGATGACGTGATGCGGGAGCACGCCAAGGAGATCGCCGATGCGGCCAAGAAGGCCGCATTGCAGATGGGGGCGGAAAACCCCCGCGCCTTCGTGAAGAACGGCCAGCCGGCGCGCACCATCGTCAAGTTCGCAAAGGAACGCGAGGTGGATCTGATCGTGCTTGGCAGCCGTGGTCTGGGCGATCTGGAGGGCTATCTGCTGGGCAGTGTGTCGCACAAGGTCACCAGTCTGGCCGGTTGTCCAGTCATGGTGGTGTAGCGGCCTGCGGCCGGGCGGTTGTGTCCCAAGCGAAGCGTTCTGTGTCTGAATGCAATAAGGGCCGGTTCCCGCCATCGGGACCGGCCCTTATTCGTCGTGTTCCAAAAGCGGTTCGGCGCTCTGCTCTGGCAGTCTCAAACCGGATCCGCTCCACCAATCGGCGGCGTGCCCGTGGGCTTGCGCCAGATGTGCCCGATACGCGTGCCAATTGCGGTCAGGGCATGCTTGAGGACCGCCGAACGGGCCTTGTTCGCCTGCCGCGCATAGCGCTGCATTTCAGGGCTGGAACCAACGCCCACCGTGTAGTGTGACATCAGAACCTCCTTGAGAGGGTTAGCAATGTAGAGAGTCTGCGGCGGTGTGCTGCCGGTTTCGGCCGGTCAACCCATCGCTACAGTTCCTATTTGGGGTCTATGGCCGTTTTACACAATAGAAATTATTCTTCCTGTTGTGTGCGTTTATGTTACGCTGCGGGCAGGGCCATTCCCCCCTCCCCCCGGGATCAAGGGCTTTGACGCAGCAGGTCGCCGGTCGATCGAGCGTCCATCGAACCGGCCCGGCGAGCATATCCGCGCAAATCAGGCCGACCATTGCGGCCATAGGAAGAGGTCCTGACCCCAAGCCATGCGCCAGCGCCTGCCCAATCTCAACGCCGTTCGGGCGTTCGATGCCGCCGCCCGGCACCAGAGCTTCTCGCGCGCCGCCGAAGAGCTTGGCGTCACCCATGCCTCCGTCAGCCGACACATCAAGAATCTCGAAGCCGATCTCGGCATGCCGCTGTTCGAGCGGCGGCACCGGCAGGTGGCGCTCACACCAGGGGGCGCGCGCTATGCGGAAATCGTCGCCGATGCGCTGATGCTCATCTCGCTGGATACGGGCACGCGCGCCACGCGAAACGCGAAGGGCAGGGTGGTGCTGGAATCCGATTCGGATCTGGCGGCCCTCTGGCTCATGCCGCTGCTCACCGACGAAGTTCTGGAAACGCTGGGCATCGAGCTGGAACTACGCTCCTATCCCGAGCCGCCGCGCACCATCGCGCCCGACACGGATCTGGCGCTCACCTGGGGGCGGCTCGATGTGCCGGGCTATTCGCGCGAGCCATTTCTGGATTTCACGATCTTCCCCGTCTGCACGCCGGAGCGCGCAGAGCATGTGCGCACCCACGGGCTCATCGCCAACAAGCTGATCTACGACCGGGGTGTCAACACATGGGACGAGCTTCTGCGGCGTCAGGGGTCCAGCCTCAGCGCCGCATCGGGCCATCTCATCTTTCACCGTACGCAGCTTTGTCTTGAGGCTGCGGCGCGCGGGCTTGGCGTGGCGCTTGGCGATGACGTCACGGCGGCGGCCATGCTGCGCGACGGGCGTCTGGTGCGGCCCTGCGGCCCGTCCGTGCCCGGACGCAACAGCTATTATCTCTCCTCGGTGTCGCGCGGGCCTGTCAGCCCCTCCGTCATCGCCATGCGCACATGGCTTCTGGAGAAGGCAGAGGAGCATGTGCGCTGGGCGGAAGAGGCAGGCTATGCTCTGCCGAAGAGCCCCTAGAGCAATTTCGCTGAAACGCGAAAACGCCCTGGCTCTTTGATTTGACGCGATTCCGGACGGAAAACCGGTTCCCACTTTTCCTGGAATTTGCTTTAGCCGCACTCTTTCAGGCGCCGCGCTGTGATCATAAAAAAAGCCCGGGGCCTCTGCGGTCCCAGGCTTTTCAATGTCTGTCAGGCTGAGGCGCTTCAGGCGGCCTTTTCAGCCAGCCGCTTGCGGATGCTTTCCACATCGGCGCGCGGCGTCGCTGCAAAGAGCGACCGGGTGTATTCGTGCTGCGGGTCGGAGAACACCGCATCGCGGGTTCCGTACTCCACGGCTTCGCCGAAATACATCACCATCACCTCGTCTGCGATGTAGCGCACCACCGAAAGGTCGTGGCTGATGAAGACATAGGTGAGGCCGAACTCTTCCTGAAGGTCCGCCAGAAGGTTCAGCACCTGCGCCTGCACCGAAAGATCGAGCGCGGAAACCGGCTCGTCCAGCACCAGCAGGCGTGGCCGCAGCATCAGCGCGCGCGCGATGGCGATGCGCTGGCGCTGGCCGCCCGAGAACATGTGCGGATAGCGGTTGAAGTGTTCGGCCTGCAGGCCAACCTTCAAGAGCATCTCCATGGCGCGTTCGCGCCGTTCCTGGGCAGGAACCTTCTCGTTGATGATCAGCGGCTCCATCAGAACGTCACCGATCTTCTGGCGCGGGTTCAGCGAACCATAGGGGTTCTGGAAAACGATCTGCACCTTGCGGCGCATTTCGGGATCCACGCCCTTCTTGCCGATCTCAACCGGCTTGCCGTCGATCAGCAGTTCACCGGAGGTGGGCGCATCGATCATCGTCATGATTCGGGCGAGGGTGGATTTGCCACAGCCCGATTCGCCGACGATGGCCAGCGTCTTGCCCTTCTCGACCTTCAGGTCGACGCCTTTCAGCGCATGGACGGTGCGGCCTTTTCCAAAAAAGCCGCCGCCGATGTGATAGTCGCGCGTAATGCCGCGCGTCTCCAGGACGATCTCGCTCATGGGCGGGCTCCTGTCTGCGGCGCTTCATCGAACACGAAGTCGGAGACGGTCGGCAGGCGGTCGCCCGTCGCATTCTCCGGCAGGGCCGAAAGCAGCGCCTTGGTGTAAGGGTGCTGGGGCTTTTCAAACAGCGAAAGCACGTCGGCTTCCTCCATCTTCTTGCCCTTGTACTGCACGATCACACGGTCGGCCGTTTCCGCCACCACGCCCATGTCATGGGTGATCATGATCATGCCCATGTCCTTCTCGACCTGGATCGACACCAGAAGATCGAGAATCTGCTTCTGGATCGTCACGTCGAGCGCGGTGGTCGGCTCGTCGGCGATCAGAAGCTTGGGATCACAGGCAATCGCCATGGCGATCATCACGCGCTGGCACTGGCCGCCCGACATCTGGTGCGGATAGGCGCTCAGCCTATCGGCGGCATTGGGCAGGCCCACGGCCTCGAAGAGTTCCACCGTCCGGTCGCGCCGCTGGCGGGACGTCAGATTGGTGTGCATCTTCAGCGTTTCATCGATCTGGAAGCCGACCGTGAAGCACGGATTGAGGCTGGCGATCGGCTCCTGGAAGATCATGGCGATGTCCTTGCCGACGATCTTGCGTCGTTCGGCAGGAGACAGGTTCATGATGTCGCGGCCCTGGAAGAGCATCGCATCCGCCTTGACCTTCGCGGTCCAGGGCAGAAGCCCCATGACCGCAAGCATCGAAACGGATTTGCCCGAGCCCGATTCGCCGACGATGGCCAGCACCTCGCGCGCATCGACGGACAGCGAAACGCCATCCACCGCACGCAGGGTGCCACCCGCCGTTTCGAACTCGACGCTCAGATTGCGGATGTCGAGAAGAGCACCGTTCTTGTTACTCATGTCACGACCTCTTCAGCTTGGGATCGAGCGCATCGCGAAGACCGTCGCCCATCAGGTTGATGGCCAGAACGGTGATCAGGATGGCGAGACCCGGGAAGGTGACGACCCACCAGGCGCGCAGGATGAACTCGCGCGCTTCGGCCAGCATCGTGCCCCATTCGGGTGTGGGCGGCTGTGCACCCATGCCCAGGAAGCCCAGCGCCGCCGCATCAAGGATCGCGGCCGAGAAGGAGAGGGCCGCCTGCACGATCAGCGGTGCGGTACAGTTCGGCAGGATGGTCTTGAACATCAGCCGGATGTTGCCCGCGCCGGCAACGCGTGCCGCCGTCACATAGTCGCGTCCCTTCTCCGACATCACCGCAGCGCGCGTCAGGCGCACATAGTGCGGCTGCTGCACAAGCGCGATGGCGATCATCGCGTTGACGAGGCCCGGTCCCAGAATGGCGACCAGAACCAGCGCCAGAAGCAGCGACGGGAAGGCGAGGATGATGTCCATCACGCGCATGATGACCGTGTCTACCGCGCCGCGGAAATAACCGGCGATGAGGCCGATCAGAATACCCACGGAGACGGCGACCGACACCACCACCACGCCGATGAACAGCGAGAAGCGCGCGCCATAGATCAGGCGTGAAAGCACGTCGCGGCCCACGGCGTCGGTGCCGAGGATGAACGACCAGTTGCCGCCCTCCTCCCAGACCGGCGGCAGCAGGAAGAAGCCGCGGTTCTGCATGGTCGGGCTGTGCGGTGCGAGCACCGGCGCGAAAATGGCGATCAGAACGATTGCGATGAAGACATAGAGGCCGATCACGGCGCCACGGTTCTGGCTGAAATAGTACCAGAACTCCGCAAGACGGGCGCGCCGTGAGACCGCGATGACCGTGCCGCCTTCGAGACCGACGGCGGCATTCGGGTCTTTTGTGTTTGTCGAGGTCATGGTCAGTGCCTGATTCTCGGATTGATCAGACCGTAGAGGACGTCCACGATCAGGTTCACGATCATGATGATGGCGGCAATGAGCAGAAGTCCGCCCTGCACCACCGCATAATCGCGCTTGAACACGCTATCGACCATCCACTTGCCGATGCCCGGCCAGGAGAAGATCGTCTCGGTCAGAATGGCGCCTGCGAGCAGCACACCCACCTGGAGACCAATGGTGGTCACCACGGGGATGAGGGCGTTGCGCAGCGCGTGCAGGCCGATCACCCGGCGGGGCGGAAGGCCCTTCGAGCGCGCCGTGCGCACATAATCCTCGCCGAGCACTTCAAGCATGGCCGAGCGCGTCTGGCGGGCGATCACCGCAAGCGGGATCGTGGCCAGCACGATGGTCGGCAGGATGAGGTGCGAAACCGCCGATTTGAAGGCGCCGGGCTGGCCCGACAGAAGACTGTCGATCAGCATGAAGCCGGTCACGGGCGGGAAGAAGTAAAGCAGCGAGATACGGCCTGAAACCGGCGTCCAGCCAAGAATGCCGGAGAACAGGATGATCAGTAGCAGACCCCACCAGAAGATCGGCATGGAATAGCCGACAAGGGCTGCGCCCATCACCGTCTGGTCGAGCCAGGAGCCGCGCTTGACGGCGGCGATGACGCCGACGGGAACGCCGATGGCAATCGCCACGATGATCGCGGAGAGCGACAGTTCCAGCGTGGCCGGGAACAGCGTCAGGAACTCCTGAAGCACCGGGCGCTTGGTGACGATGGAGGTGCCGAAATCACCCTGCAGCAGGTCCGTCATGTAATGGAAATACTGAACGAACAGCGGCTGGTCGAACCCGTAGAGCGACTGAAGCTGCTGGTAGCGCTCCTCGCTCATGCCGCGTTCGCCGGCGAGAAGCATGATCGGATCGCCTGGCAGGAGGCGGATGAAGGCAAAGGCAACAATGGAGACCCCGATGAATGTGGGGATCAGCAGCGCCAGCCGTGAAAGAAAGAAACGGAGCATCTAATACACGACCGGCGACAGCTCGCGCTGCCGCCGGTTCCTGTCTCTGTTGTGGGGCCTACTCGGCGAGGTCTACGCCTTCAAAGGCGTGGCCACCGAGCGGGTCCATCTTGTAGCCGGTGACTTCCTTGCGCATCGGCATGTGAACCACGGAGTGCGCAATGGTTGCCCAGGGTGCTTCGCGCTTGAAGACGACCTGGGCCTCTTCATAGAGCTTGGCGCGCTCGTCCTGCGAGGAAAGCGTCTTGGCCTTCTGGATCAGGCCCTCGAACTCCTCGTTGCACCACTGGGCGCGGTTGGAGCCGCCAACACCGTCACAGCCGAGCAGCACGGCGAGGAAGTTGTCCGGATCGCCATTGTCGCCGGTCCAGCCGAGCAGCACTGCGCCGTCGCGGTCTTCCTCCTTGGAGCGCTCGAGATACTCACCCCATTCGAAGGAGACGATCTCGACATTGACGCCGACCTTGGAGAAGTCTTCCTGGATCAGCTCTGCCATGCGGCGTGCGTTCGGGTTGTACGGACGCTGAACGGGCATCGCCCAGATCTTCATGGAGAGATCCGTAACGCCTGCTTCCTCAAGCATCTTCTTCGATGCTTCCGGATCGTAGGCGTCGTCTTCAACGGCGTTGTTGTACGACCACATTGTCGGCGGGATCGGGTTCTTGGCTGCCTGACCGGCGCCCTGGAACACGGCGTCGAGAATGGCTTCCTTGTTGATCGCCGAGTTCAGCGCCTTGCGGACCTTCGCATTGTCGAAGGGCGCAACCTTGGTGTTGTAAGCCAGGTAGCCGACATTCAGGCCTTCCTGCTCGTCAACCTTCAGCGCATCGTTTGCCTTCAGGCTCTCGATGTCGGCCGGGTTCGGGTAAGGCGTGATGTGGCACTCGCCTGCGATCAGCTTCTGCTGGCGCACGGAGGCCTCGGTGGTGATGGCGAACACCAGATCGTCGATCGGCTGCTTGCCGTTCCAGTAGTCCGGATGCGCCTTGTAGCGGATCACGGCGTCGGGCTGGTAAGCCACGAACTGGAAGGGGCCGGTGCCGACGGGCTTCTGGTTCAGGTCAGACATGGTGCCGGCTTCTGCGAGCTGGTCAGCATATTCTTTCGAGAAGATGGAGGCGAAGTCCATGGCCAGGTTGGCGATGAACGGTGCTTCCGGGCGGTTCAGCACGAACTTGACCGTGTAGTCATCGACCTTGTCGATGGACTTGATCAGGTCCGGCATGGACATGCCGTTGAAGTATTCCCAGGACGCGCCCTCGACATAGGCGTTGTACGGGTGGTCCTTGCTGTACTGACGGTTGAAGGAGAACAGCACGTCGTCAGCGTTGAAGTCGCGGCTCGGCGTGAAGAAGTCCGTGGTGTGGAACTTGACGCCTTCGCGAAGCTTGAAGGTGACCTCAAGACCATCGTCGGAAACTTCCCAGCTCTCTGCAAGGCCCGGAACAGTCTTCGTCGTACCCGGCTCGAACTGCACGAGACGGTTGTAGACGGGCTTCGACGATGCGTCGAACGTGGTGCCTGCGGTGTAGAGCGCCGGATCAAAGCCTTCCGGGCTTCCTTCCGAGCAATAGACAAGCGTCTTGGCGCTGGCAGCGCCGCTCAGAACCGTGGCGGCAAGCAGCGCAGCCGCAAAGGTCGTTTTGGTTTTCATTGAGGTCTCCCTAACTCTCGCATGAGCCTGCTTATGAGGCCCTGGAAGCCGGCATATAAGCAAAGATCGAAAGGTGAGGGAACTCCCTCGATCACTTTCACGCCGCAAATGCAACTTTTTGTCGAATCGGTCTTGATGGGCGCAACAAATCTCCATCCAGGATATTGTAGTATAGGTCCCGCAAGGACCATATGCATAAGCATACCGTTATTTCGAGGAGAGAACCGCATGGGCGAAAACTGGCAAGACGAGGTTCTGGACTTCTGGTTCGGCACGCTGACGCCCAGGGACTGGTTCACCGTCAGTGAAGAGACGGACGCGCTCATCCGCGAGCGCTTCGGCGCGCTGCACGAACAGCTCGTGCAGAAGCTGCCTGAAAATGTGAAGACCGATCCAAAGGCCGCTCTGGCCGCCGTGATCGTACTCGATCAGTTCCCGCGCAACATCCATCGGCGTCAGCCCGGCGCGTTCTCCTCGGATGAACTCGCCATCGAGGTCGCAGCGCAGGCCATCGAGAAAGGCTTCGACGATGGGATGGACGAGCGCGAGCGGCAATTCCTCTACATGCCCTACATGCACTCCGAAGTGCTTGCGGATCAGGAGCGCGCGGTGATGCTGTTCCGTTCGCTCGGGCAGGAAGAGGCGCTGAAATTCGCCATCGAGCACCGCGACATCGTTGCGCGCTTTGGCCGGTTTCCGCATCGAAACCGGGTGCTTGGCCGCGAGAGCGGGCCGGAAGAGCTGGCGTTTCTCGAAGAGCATGAAGGCTATGGACAGTGATGCCGTCCCCCGCCTTGCTCCGGGCAGAGCCGCAGTGAAGCCGTGCGCCCGCCCTTTCTTTCAAATACGGTTGGCCTTTCAAAAACGCTTGGCGTTGCGTTTTTTGTTACGTGAACGTAAACGTTATAGCTGGGTTTTCTTTCTGGGAGGAACAGTTGTCTAAAAGCGCAAAGACGACCGCCAAGGGCGAGAAGACCGTCGCCCCCACGGCGGAGCCCGCCAAAAGCGCCAAAACGGCGGCCAAAAAGACAAAAAATACCGGGGCGGATTTTCCGCGCCCCTGGGTCGATCATTACCCCGAAGGCGTTCCCGCCGAGATGGGGGACTATCCGTTCGCGTCGCTGGGCGATCTTCTGGTCGACGCCTGCAAGGCCCATGGCGACCGTCCGGCCTTCACCTGCATGGGCAAGGCGCTCAGTTATCGCGCGCTTGATGCGCTGTCGGAGCGCTTCGCCGCCTATCTCCAGTCGCTTGGACTGAAGCCCGGCGCGCGCGTTGCGCTGATGATGCCCAATGTCCTGCAATATCCCGTCGCCATGATGGCGGTGCTGCGGGCCGGTTACGTGGTGGTCAACGTCAATCCGCTCTACACGCCGCGCGAGCTTGAGCATCAGCTCAACGACGCCGGGGCCGAGGCCATCGTCATCCTTGAGAATTTCGCCCACACGCTTCAGGCCGTCGCGGCAAGAACGACGGTCAAGCATGTGGTCGTGGCCTCGATGGGCGATCTTCTGGGGCTCAAGGGCTTCATCGTCAATCTGGTCGTGCGCCGGGTGAAGAAGATGGTGCCGGCCTGGTCGCTGCCGGGGCATGTTTCCTTCAACGATGCGCTGAAGCGCGGCGCATCAAAGGGCTTCAAGCCGGTCAATGTGACGCTGTCCGACAATGCGTTCCTGCAATATACGGGCGGCACGACGGGCGTTTCCAAGGGCGCGACGCTGCTGCACAGCAATGTCATGGCCAATGTGATCCAGAACGAATTGTGGTTCCGCAGCGCCTATATCGGCAAGCCGAAGCCGGAAGCGCCGGTGCTCATCTGCGCGCTGCCGCTCTATCACATCTACGCGCTCACGGTGAACGCGCTGATGGGCATGAAGCTGGGCGGCAACAATGTGCTGATCCCCAATCCGCGTGATATCCCGGCCTTCGTGAAGGAGCTGCAGAGCTTCGACTTCCACATTTTCCCGGGCCTCAACACGCTGTTCAACGCGCTCCTCAACAATGAGGATTTCCGCAAGCTTCCCTTCAAGAGCCTTCTTGTCACCTTCGGCGGCGGCATGGCGGTGCAGCGCGGCGTTGCCGAACGCTGGCAGGAGCTGACGGGCTGCGTCATTTCACAGGGCTACGGCCTGTCGGAAACCTCTCCGGTCGCAACCGTCAACAGCTTCGACGCGAAGGAATTCACCGGAACGATCGGCTATCCGGTTCCCTCGACCGACATCACCATTCGCGATGACAACGGCAAGGATCTGCCCGGCGGCAAGGTCGGCGAGATCTGCATTCGCGGCCCGCAGGTCATGGCCGGTTACTGGAACCGCCCGGACGAGACCGCCAAGGTGATGACGGAGGATGGTTTCTTCCGGTCGGGCGACATGGGCACCATGGCCGAAGACGGTCAGGTCACCATTGTCGACCGCAAGAAGGACATGATCGTGGTGTCCGGCTTCAAGGTCTTCCCCAATGAGGTGGAAGAGGTGGTCGCTGGTCATCCCGGCGTTCTGGAAGCGGCCATTGTCGGGGTCGAGGACGAGCATTCGGGCGAGGTGCCCAAGCTCTTCGTTGTCCGCAAGGACGCAAACCTCACCGAGGCGGACCTGAAGAAGTTCTGCAAGGAAAACCTCACCGGCTACAAGCGTCCGAAATATGTCGAGTTCCGCGACGATCTGCCGAAATCCAATGTCGGCAAGATCCTGCGCAAGGAACTGCGCTGAACAGGATGGCCCGCGCCCGGTGCGCGGGCCTCGTTTCTTGAGGGCGGCATGCGGTGATTTCGGTCATGCGTGGTTCGACAAGCTCACCATGAGGGAGGAACATACCTTGCGGAAAGGGGACTGTGTTTAGGTGCCCTCTTTTCCAAGGTGCCTGGATCAGGCATGCAGCCAGCGTCCTCCCTCATGGTGAGCCTGTCGAACCACGCACAGCGTTGATGCAACGCGGTTGTACGGTTCAACCCAACCGTGATGCGCCTAAAGCGCTGCCCGCCCCTCCGCCGCCCGGCGCGCCAGAATGATCGCCCCATCCACGGCGTCGCCATCGGCGGGTTTCAGCCGCCGGCGCACATCGGGCGAGAGCCAGGGTTCCAGCGGCCCCGAGAGACCACCCAGAAGCGTCACGCGCGGCGCTCCCTGATCGAAAAGCGTGCGCACCAGCATGTCGATCTGCGCCGCCGCATCCTGCACGATGCGCCGGGCTGCCGCGTCACCCTGATCTGCGTGGCGCAGCACCATGGGCGCAAAGGTGGCGTAGTCGGTGGCGGTGGCCCGATCCATCCACGCGATAACCTCGGCGGGATCATCGTCAAAGCGGCGCATGAGTTCCGTCAGCAGCGCGCTATTGGGGATGCGCCCGTCATGCCCCTGCAGGGCGGCGCGCACGGCGTTGAGACCCATATCCGCGCCGCTGCCTTCATCGGAAATCGGAAAGCCATAACCGCCGATGCGCAGCCGTCTTCCTTCCACGAGACCCAGCCCGACAGACCCGGTCCCGGCAATCGCGATTGCCCCGTCGAGGCCCGAATGCGCACCCAGACAGGCCGTGTCGCTGTCGCTGGCGAAAACGATTCCGGCAAATGGATGCGGCAGCGCCTCAAAGGCTTCGACTGCGCCCTTGCGGCGCATGCCGGCAAGGCCGACGCCGGCATATGTGCGGGCAGTCTGCGCGTCGCCAAAACCCGCTTCCTCAATGGCGGCCTCGAAGGCGCGCCGCACCGAGGCCCAGGCCTCATCGACGCCAAGCCGGGTGGTTGCAGGGCCTGACAGGCCCTGTCCGAGCACCGCGCCCCGTGCATCCTCGATGCGCGCCCGACAACCCGTGCCGCCGCCATCGACGCCAAGATAAAAGCGCTCCTGCGCCTGCGATCCACTCATGCCCGCAACCGTTCGATATCCGCGCCGCACTGCGCCAGCTTGCGGTCGAGTTGTTCATAGCCCCGGTCGATATGGTAGACGCGGTTGATGACGGTTTCCCCTTCGGCTGCCAGCGCCGCCAGCACAAGGCAGACCGAGGCGCGCAGATCCGTCGCCATCACCTGTGCTCCCTTGAGCGGCCGCCCGCCGCGCACCACGGCGGTGGTGCCCTGAAGCGAGATTTCGGCCCCGAGCCGCGTCAGTTCCGGCACATGCATGAAGCGGTTTTCAAAGATCGTCTCGCGGAACAGCGACGTGCCTTCCGCGCAGCAGGCAAGCGCCATGAACTGCGCCTGAAGATCGGTCGGAAAGCCGGGATAGGGTTCGGTGGTCAGGTCCGCCGTGCGCAGGGGCGCGTTTCTTGAAACGACCAGCCCCCGGTCGCTTGGCCACACATTCACCCCCATCACCTCCAGCGCCTGGATCACGGCAGCGAGGTTCTCCATGCGTGCATTGACCAGCTCCAGCGCTCCGCCGGTGATGGCCGCAGCCACCGCATAGGTGCCCGCCTCGATGCGGTCGGGAATGATGTGATGCGCCGCTGCGCGCCACGCCGTGTCGCCTTCAATAATGATGCGGTGCGTTCCCGCTCCCTCGATCTTCGCGCCCATGGCGTTCAGGCAGGCGGCGAGGTCGGCCACTTCCGGTTCGCGCGCCGCGTTCAGGATCTCCGTTTCGCCGCGCGCCGTGGTCGCCGCCATCATGGTGGTCTCGGTCGCGCCCACCGAGGGCGAGCTCAGGATCACGCGCGTGCCATTGAGGCCGTCACTCGCGCGGGCGACGATCAGGCCGCCCTCCATGCCGATTTCCGCGCCTAGCATTTCAAGCGCCTTCAGATGCATGTCCACGGGCCGCGCGCCGATGGCGCAGCCACCCGGCAGCGAAACCCGCGCCACGCCGAAGCGCGCCAGAAGCGGTCCCAGAAACAGAACCGTGGCGCGCATCCTGCGCACGGTCTCATAGGAGACTTCGCGCGCCGCGATCTCTTTGGCGTCGATGGTGGCGCAATGCGCGTTGCGGGTCACCGTCGCGCCGTAGAGCTCTGCGACGCACAGCATGTTCTCCACGTCGGAAACCAGCGGCAGGTTTGAAAGCTCAACCGGGTGCGGGCTCAGAAGCGCCGCTGCGATCTGCGGCAGGGCCGCGTTTTTTGCCCCTGCAATGGCGACGGTGCCGTGAAGAGGCTTTCCGCCTGTTATTCTCAGTCTGTCCATGATTGCTGTTCCGGTAACACCGTGTGGCGAAGGGGCAGTCTCTACGGGCGAATTCCTTTGATCAAGCCCTCTTGGGAATATATTATTCCATACCGTAATTCCTTCGGGATTCCCCTGGCAGCGAAATTCATCTAGTTTCGCGCCCCAGTCTCGTGCCCAGTCTCATGCCCGGCCGTATTTCCGGCCCTGCGCCCACGAAAGGAAGCCATGTCCGTCCTGAAGATCATCGACGCGCAGCTTGAGACGATGGCTCCGGCCGATCGGCAGATCGGGCAGTTCATCATCGACAATCCCGACCGGGTGCTCAGGCTTTCATCGGCAGCCCTTGCCGAAGAGACGGGCCGCAGCCAGTCGAGCGTGGTGAAATTCAGTCAGAAGCTCGGGTTTTCCGGCTATCAGGATCTGAAGCTGGCCGTCAGCAAGGCCAAGGCGCAGGAATGGCAGGTGCCGCCGGGCATGATCCACTCGACCATCGAGATGGGCGACAGCCATGCCACGATTTCGCAGAAGCTGATCAGCAGCAAGCTTCTGTCAATGCAGCAGACGCTGGCCGCCAATCACGAGCCGGAGATCGTCCGGGCGCTCGATGCGCTCGACAGTGCGCGCCGCATCCACATTGCCGGCGTCGGCGCTTCGTCGCTGGTGGCGCGTGACTTCTCCTACAAGCTGCAAAAGCTTGGCCGCAACGCGCTGCATGACAGCGACAGCCATGTGCAGATGGCCAATGTCTCGACACTGCGCGAAGAGGATGTGCTGTTCGCGCTTTCCTATTCGGGCACCAGCATCGAGACCGTGCGCATTGCCGAACTCGCCAAAGCGCGTGGTGCGACCGTCATTTCCGTCACGGGTCTTCAGCAGAACCCGCTGATGCGCGCCGCCGACATTCGTCTGCACACGGTGGCCGATGAAGAGCGGGTGCGCTCCTCGGCCATCACTTCGCGCGATGCGCAGCTCACGCTGATGGATTTCCTGTTCATCCTGATCCTGCAACGCCAGCCGGACGCGGCCGATTACGTTCACAACAGTGAGGCTTCGGTGTCCGCGCTGAAAATGCCGTAGGCAAAACAGGCTGTCAGTAAGCGGCGCGGCGCGCCGTGTCGCTGGGGCGTTCGCCGAATGTTTTTCTGTAGTCGGCGGCAAAGCGTCCGAGATGGGTAAAGCCCCAGCGCAGGGCCGTTTCCGTCACCGACACGTCGCCCTGCGCATTCTCCAGATCGAACCGCACACGGCACAGCCGTTCATGCGTCAGCGCATGCATGGGCGACATGCCGTGTGCGCGCTTGTAGGCAAGCTGCAGCGCCCGCGCGCCAACGCCGGAGGCGGCGGCAATCTCGGTCAGCGTGACCGGGCGGTGGGCATTGGCCCTGATGAAGTCGTCGGCGCGTTTCACCTGGCGGGGCGCTGCCTCCTGCGGCCTGTCGAAAAAGGGTGAGAGATTGTTGGGCTGGAGCCTGAGAAGCGCTTCGAGAATGCGCTGCTCGTTGAAGGCGGCGCACAGGCTGAAGGCCTTTTGCTCGCGCGCATCGGCGGCGCGAAACATGGCGTTGACCAGATAGCGCCAGGCGGAAAGCTCGGGCCGGGTGAAGTCGATCACCGGGTCAAACACGAGTGGCCCCGGCAGGCTGCGCTCGCACAGCTGCTCGGCGAAATCCATGAACGAGGCCTTGTGGATCTGCACCAGAACCTGCTCGCACCCCGCCCACCAGCGCATGGTGGTTTCGCGGTCGGCGTTGAGCAGCGAGGCGGTTTCGCCATCGGTCAGAAACTCCCGCCGGTTGTGCTTGATCGTGGCGCAGCCGGAGATCGGAAGCTGAATGAGATAGAAGGTTTCCAGCGCGCCGGGATCGATCAGCACATCGGCGCCATAGCTGATGTAGTTTAGCGAGATGAGGCGTCCGGGCTGGTGGTGATGCGCGGCGCGAAAATGCCCTCCACCGACCACTTCAAGCCGATGGTTGCAGAATTTCCGGGCGACCTTCTCCCGCGCGCAGTCCAAATCGTCCGATTGAAACAGGACGTGGCTGGACAACGGGTGGCCGCCCCACTCCTCCCGGGCGATCACCATTCCCGGAGTTTAGCAGGCGCTGCGGTTTCGCCAAGAACCGTCTCGTTTTCGGGAAAAATGCGGTCATTTTTTTTCGTTTTTCGGATATTCGCTGCGGTTTCCGGATATTCTTTCGCCCTCCCTCGGCGCACCATGAGCCTCCGTGATCAAGGGAGGAACATCATGGAAAAGGAACTCGAAAAGGGCGTCACCGCGAATGGCGAGGGCTATGCCGGCACGGAATGGAACATTCTGGGCCAGGTCTATTTCCCCAAGGCCACCTGCGATTCCACCTTCGCATTCGAAACCAACAGCGACCCGGGCCAGTTCGTGCCCGTTCACGTTCACCCCACCCAGGAAGAGTTCATTCTGGTGCAGGAGGGCGAGCTGGACCTGAAGCTTGACGGCAAGTGGATGAAGGCGAAGGCCGGCGACCTGGTGCGCATGCCGCGCGGCGTTCCGCATGGCTATTTCAACAAGTCCGACAAGCCGGCCCGCGCGCTCTTCTGGGTGTCGCCGGCGCGCAAGCTCGAAGCCCTGTTCGAGAAGCTGCACAACATGACCGACCCGGAGGAAGTGGTGAAGGTCTCAGCGCTTCACGAAGTGGACTTCCTGCCGCCGGAAGCAAACGACTAGAGCGTTTCATTCCAGGCATTTGGCCGGCTCGGGGTTGGGCCGGCCCACAGACCCGATAACAATCGAACCGGCAATCGGATCTTCGGCGACGTGCGGGAACGCGGCGCGGGGAGATGCTCGTCCCGAATTTGCCGGACGGGAGGAACAACGCCATGACAACACGAAAGAAAGTCTGCGTGATCGGCGCAGGCGTCAGCGGCCTCGCCGCAGCCCGCTCCTTCAAGAAACGCGGCCACGCGGTCACGGTTCTGGAGCGCAGTCACGAACTGGGCGGGGTGTGGGAACCATCACGCTCCTACCCGGATGTGCAGACGCAAAGCCCCAAGGATCTGTATCGCTACACCGACAAGGCGATGCCGAAGGATTTTCCCGAATGGCCCAAGGGGCCGCAGGTGTTTTCCTACCTCTCGGATTACGCGAACGACCACGGCCTGCGCCCGCTCATCCGCTTCAACACCGCCGTTTCCTCGATGCGCCGGCGGGCAGACGGCATGCCCGGCTGGGAACTCGATCTGGAAACCGCCGATGGCGGGAAGGTGAGCGAGAGCTTTGATTTCGTCGCCATCTGCACCGGGCAGTTCAGCGAGAAGAACATCCTCACCCATCCGGGGCAGGAGCAATTCGAGGAAGCGGGCGGAACGGTCATCCATTCCTCCGAATACACCGACCCCGCCATGGTGAAGGGCAAGAATGTTACGGTTCTGGGCTTTTCGAAATCCGCCACGGACATTGCCGTCAGTGCGGTCAAGTCGGGCGCTGCCTCGGTCACCATCGTCTATCTGGAATCGGTCTGGCGCATTCCCTACTTCGTTGGCGGGCTGATCAACTTCAAACGCATCCTCTATATCCGCGCGCAGGAAAAGATGTTCCCCGGCTGGAGCCTCAGCGGTCTCGCGCGTTTCAACCATGCGGTTGCCCGGCCTTTCGTCTGGGCGCACTGGCGCGCGCTCGAAGCGCTTTTGACCGTGCAGCTCAAGCTAAACAAGACCGGGCTGAAGCCGAAAGAGCCGATTGAGGGCGGGGTCAACTGCTCGGTGCCCATCGCCACGCCCGGCTTTTTCGAGATGGTGGCGGACGGGCGCATCAAGGCGGTGCAGGGCACGTTTCAAAGCTATGAGCCCGGCGCGATCCGGCTCACGGGCGGCGAGCGGATCAAGGCCGACATGGCCATTCTCGCAGTGGGCTGGAAACTGGGCGTGCCCTATTTGCCGGCCGAGTATCGCGAAAAGCTGGTGGAGCCGGATGGCCAGTACCGGCTTTATCGCCTGATCGCCAATCCGGACATTCCCGATCTGGGCTTCGTCGGTTTCAACTCGTCCTTCTGCACGGTGCTGTGCGCCGACCTCGCCTCCGAATGGCTGGTGCGTTACGCGGACGGCCAGCTGGCGAAGCAGCCGACGCCGGACGAGATGCGGGCCAATATGGACATGATGCTGAACTGGCGGCGTAATGAACGCCCGGCGGCCAAGATCTATGGTGGCCTTTGCGTCGCGCCCTATCACTTCAAGCATTTCGATGAGCTGATCGACGATATGGGCGCACGTGAGAAGCGGCGGAACCCGTTGGCCGAGAACCTCTCGCCGCCCGATGCCGATGCCTATGCGCGCTATCTGCGGTCTGCGCCCGACTATCAGGTGGCGTGAGGCTTTGCCGCGCCGCCTTCATCGGGTGGGAGCGCTGCGCCCGCCCTTGAAATCCGGTGCGGCATGAGCGATTGAAAAGGGGCGCGCAGGTTCCATGCGCGCCCCGTTTGCTGTCAGGAGTATCCGTTCCGTGAAATCTCTCACCATCCGCCGCCCCGACGACTGGCATCTGCATCTGCGCGATGGCGCGGTTCTGGAGGCGGTGCTGCCGCATTCCTCCGACGACTTTGCCCGCGCGATCATCATGCCCAATCTGGTGCCGCCGGTGGTGACGGTGAAAGACGCGCTCGCCTATCGGGAGCGGATCATGGCGGCCAAGCCGGAAGGCCATGATTTCACGCCGCTGATGACACTCTATCTGACCGAGCAGACGGATGCCGAGGATGTGGCTGCGGGCTATCGCGACGGACACATTACGGCGGTGAAGCTTTATCCGGCGGGCGCGACCACCAATTCGCAGAGCGGTGTGCGCGATCTTCTGAAGGTGCAGCCGGTGCTGGAGCGCATGGCCGAAATCGGTCTTCCGCTTTGCGTGCATGGCGAGGTGACGGATGCTTCCATCGACATTTTCGACCGTGAGGCCGTGTTCATCGAAACCGTGCTGCAGCCGCTGCGCGCGCGTCTGCCCGAGCTCAAGGTCATCATGGAGCATGTGACGACGAAGAACGGCGTCGACTATGTGCAGGGTGCAGAGAAGAACCTCGCGGCATCGCTGACCACCCATCACCTGATCATCAACCGCAACGCCATTCTGGCCGGCGGCATTCGCCCGCATTACTACTGCCTGCCCGTGGCCAAGCGCGAAGAGCACCGGCTGGCGCTGCGCAAGGCGGCGACGTCGGGCGACAGCCGCTTCTTCCTCGGCACGGATTCGGCCCCGCATCTGGACCCGGCCAAGGAATCGGCCTGTGGCTGCGCTGGCATCTACACCTCCATCAACACCATGTCGTGCCTGGCGCATGTGTTTGAGGAAGAGGGGGCGCTGGACCGGCTGGAGGCCTTCGCCTCGCTCAACGGACCGGCCTATTACGGCCTGCCGGCCAATGAAGACACGATCACGCTCGAGCGTCGCGACGAACCGGTGGAGTTCCCGCATTCGGTCTACAGCTCCGATGGGACGATCACCGTTTTCGATCCGATGTTCCCGATCCATTGGGCCGTGGTGAAGTAAGCCGCGCCGGAAGTTGCGGTCGGTTTTCCGTTGCCTGTTCGCGCCGTCGGGACAATGCGCCTGACGGCATGATGAGCGGGCGGATGCCTAGGGTCAGGACCCTGCATAAGTTCATCTTGCTTTGCGCATAAGGATGTTTCCGTGTTGATGCCATTCGGTTTCGACAAGGGAGCGCCATTTCATGGGCCGTTACTGCCGTTTCTTTCTGACAGTCTGGCTCGGCCTTTTTCTCACCGCCTGCGGTGGTGGAGACGGGGAAAAGGCGAGCAGTGTTCAGCAGCCCGAACCGCCCGAACAGCCCGAACAGCCCGAGCCACCGGTCTATACGGGCGGTTATCCCGCGTTCGACCCGGTGGCGGCAGCGCAATACCGGCAGACGCCGGAGTTCAGACGTTCCGACCCTGGCGAAGGTGAGGAGAACCATATTCGCAGCCAGTTCGGCCAGCCGCGATTGTGTTCTCAGTCTGCCAATCCCGATTGTGCGGGCACGTCCGCCTATGCCTTGCAGAACATCCATTTCGCCCATACGGCCACCGACTGGAGCGGCAGGCCCCTGACGGGCCATGGCCAGACGATTGCGATTTTCGACAATGGATATCGCCTGTCGCATCGAGAGCTCGCGGGCAAGGATGTCATCCGCTACACCGCGCCGGGCCGCACGATAGGGCGTGACAGCCATGGCACAGCCGTCGCCGCGATTGCAGCAGGGGCCGCCGATGGTGTCGGTGCGATGGGGGTGGCGCCCGATGCACGTCTTCATATCTCTTCCTGGGAGGATGTGTCGGACGATGACGCCATGGCGCATATGGTCGCCGCGATCCGCGATGCAGCCAGGCACGGGGCTGTGGCGCAAAACAATTCCTGGGGTTGGCAAACGGAGAAGCAGGCCGATGCGGAAGCGCGGGATTTCGGGGCCTCGGGAACCACGGATTATGCGCGACACCTCGCTGACCGGCAGGGCGACGACCCGCAGACATGGCGTACGCTGTTTGCAGCCTATGACGCGTTCCAGAAAGGCGGTGTTCTGGTTTTCACGAACTCCAACGACCGGACTTTGCATGACGCAACAGCCTGGGCCGCCCTGCCCGAGTTCGTTCCCGAACTCGCCGAGGCGTGGATCGCCGTGGGCAATGCGCTCTTCTCCGTCGACGGGAAGACGGGAGACATTCTCGACGCAGATCTCCTTTCAGCGCCATGTGGTATGGCGGCGCGCTATTGCGTCATTGCCGACGGGACGCTGCGTGTCGCGACAGATGTCGATGACGGGAGTTACCAGCTTGGCACGGGAACATCTTACGCCGCCCCGCAGGTGGCGGGAGAGATAGCGCTTCTCGCGCAGGCGTTTCCGACCCTTTCGCCGGGGGAGTGGACCACGCGCCTGCTCGCCACGGCGCAGCGCGACTGGGACGGTTTTCAGAATTCGATCGCGGGGCATCAGAATTTTGCGCCGGGTGTCCGCCGCGCCTATTCGCATCTTTACGGCCACGGCGTGCCGGACATGAAGGCGGCGCTTTCGCCGGTGGGGGGGCTCTCCATCGCCTCGGGCGCAAGGGTGGGCGAGGGGCGGCAGACGCCGCTTTCAGCAGCTGCCACAAGCGCGCCGCCGATTGTCGGCAACGCGGTTTCCAAGGCGCTTTCGGGCAGACGGATCATGGCGCTTGATGCGCTGGGCGGAGATTTTTATCTCGATGGCAGGGTGCTCGCGCCGGCAAACAGGATGCATGCGCCATCGGGCATCGGTGTGGCGCAGAGGCTCGCCGCGCAGCAGGAAAAGCTGGATTTCGCCTTTGCCTTTGCAAACCTGCCCTCATCCGAGAGGCAGAGCCTGCACAGCACCGCATCGGCCAAACTGTTCTTTTCACACGGCTTCACCGAGACACAGGACGGGCTGGTTCTCTCCCGCCTGATGCCGCTGGGGGCGGGGGACTACCTGCAATTTGCAGGCGGTATGGTGGAGCGGAATGAAAGCGAGGCGGTTCAGTTCGCGCTGTCGCGTTTGACAAGGCGTGGGATCATGACGAGCGAGGTCACGCTTTCGGGCGGGCACGGGCGCGGCCGGCTTTTTGGCATGTCGACGTCAAGCCCGTTCGCCCTGGCTGAAAGCAGCGGCCGGTTCTCCGCCGGGGCAACGCTGACGGCGCGGCTCGGCGGGGGCTGGTCCTTCTCGGGTTATGGCGAGGTGGGTCTGGCTCATGCGCAGGAAGGAGAGGAGGCGCTGATCGATTACGGCGCACTCACCTATGCAAGCGGCGGCCTGATGCTGGACAAGACCGGGCTTTTGCAGGCGGGGGACCGCGCAAGGTTCTATGCGGGCATGAAACCCAACCCGCTGGCGGGCCACACCACGCTGCGCGTGCCGGTGGCGCGCACAAAAGAAGGGCTGATCACCTATGAAACCGTGGATGTGAACCTGGCGAGCGGCGATCTGCCCGCGCGCTTCGGTTTTTCCTATACGCATCGCACGGCGCGGAACTTCGACTTGAGCCTCAACGCCAATGCGGATCTCTTCATCACCGCGCCGGAGAGCGCGGTGACGGATGTCTCGATCAATTTAAGGAAGTCGTTTTGAGCATCGGACCGAAAAGTGGAATCCGGTTTTCGGATTGATCCGAGGCTCCATTGATGACTCAGGCCGCCTTCGGGCGGTTGATCTGCCCGGAGGCTTCCATGACCATGGGCGACAGGCCCATTCCGCCCTGCTCGATGATCTGGAACAGGTGCGTGCGCATGCGCGGCTCCCAGAACTTGTTGATGTGGTCGGCCACGCCCGCGACCTGCTCTTCCTTTGGCTGGGAGGTGAAGAAGGTGGCGATCTGGTTGGCCATGTAGACCAGGCGCTCGTCGCCGGATTTGAACTTATCGTCATGCGACATGTCTGGTCGCTCCAATCGTCACGCGTTCCGGATGGGTGAAAATGTCGAACTCCTCGCCCCGCACGAGGGCGACGAGGGTCATGCCGGCGGTTTCCGCCGTGCGGATGGCAAGTGCTGTCGGCGCGGAGACGGCGGCGATGAGCGGCGCGCCGATGGCCGCCGTTTTCTGCACCATCTCGACGGACACGCGAGAGGTAACGACGACCGCGCCGGAAGCGCCATCGATGCCCGCCTTCACCAGTGCGCCCGCCAGCTTGTCGAGCGCATTGTGCCGGCCCACATCCTCGCGAACGGCCACGATGCCCTTGCCGGCGACATAGAAGCCGGCGGCATGCACCGCGCCGGTGGCGTGATGCAGCTCCTGAAACTTGTGAAGCTCGCTGACCGCCCCGGTGAGATCAGCGGCGGTGAAGCGCGGCGATGCGGAAACCTCCGGCACGCTGCGCATCGCTTCCTCGATGCTTTCAATGCCGCACAGGCCGCAGCCGACCGGGCCGGCAAGACGCCTGCGCCGCGCCTCGAAGCGCCTGTTGGCGGTGTCGCGCAGGCGGATCTGCAGGTCGATGCCCGCACCCAGCTCCTGAACCGTGATCGTGTCGATCTCGTCGGCGCTGGCGATGATGCCTTCCGTGACGCTGAAGCCCAGGGCGAAGTCTTCGAGGTCCGCCGGTGTCGCCATCATCACGGCATGGGTTGTGCCGCCATAGGAAAGCGCCACGGGCGTTTCCTCGGGCACCGTGCGCGCGCTGACCTTCGTCCCGCCGGTTCGGCGGGCCGTTCTGGTAACGCGGGCTGTGGCTGGAACACCGCTGCTCATGCTGGAACCGGCGGGGTTATTCCGCCGCCTCCACATGCACGATGCGACGGCTCTGGCGCGCGTGCTCCTCGTAGTCTTCCTGCCACTCGGACGGACCGTTGGACGGGGCAACCTGCACCGCCGTGACCTTGTATTCGGGGCAGTTGGTGGCCCAGTCGGAATACTCGGTCGTCACCACATTGGCCTGCGTGGCCGGGTGGTGGAAGGTGGTGTAGACGACGCCCGGCGCAACGCGCTCGGTGATGGTGGCGCGCAGGCTGGTCTCGCCGGAGCGACTCTTGAGCTTCACCCAGTCGCCCTCGCGAACGCCACGGGTCTCGGCGTCGAAGGGATGGATCTCAAGCAGATCCTCCTCATGCCAGACGACATTCTCCGTGCGGCGCGTCTGTGCGCCGACATTGTATTGCGAGAGGATGCGGCCGGTGGTGAGCAGCAGCGGGAAGCGCGGACCGACTTTCTCGTCGGTGGCCACATAGGCGGTGCGCACGAACTTGCCCTTGCCGCGCACGAAGCCGTCGATATGCATGACGGGCGTGCCGGTGGGGGCCTTCTCGTTGCACGGCCACTGGACCGAGCCTTCCTTTTCCAGAAGCTCATAGGTCACGCCGGCGAAGCTTGGCGTGGTGGCCGCGATTTCGGCCATGATCTCGGAAGGATGCGTGTAGTTCCAGTCCTGACCCAGCGTACGGGCCATGTCCTGCGTGACCTCCCAGTCGGCATAGCCGTTCTTGGGCTCCATCACCTTGCGGACGCGGTTGATGCGGCGTTCGGCATTGGTGAAGGTGCCGTCCTTCTCAAGGAAGGTCGAACCCGGCAGGAATATGTGGGCGTAGTTGGCGGTCTCGTTCAGGAAGAGATCGTGAACGATGACGCATTCCATCGCTTCCAGACCGGCCGCCACATGATGCGTATTGGGATCGGACTGGAGAATGTCTTCGCCCTGCACGTAAAGCGCCTTGAAGGTGCCTTCGACGGCGGCGTCGAGCATGTTGGGAATGCGCAGGCCCGGCTCATTGTCGAGCTTCACGCCCCACAGGCTCTCATAGATCGCGCGGGTCGCATCCTCGGAGATGTGGCGGTAGCCTGGCATCTCGTGCGGGAACGAGCCCATGTCGCAGGAGCCCTGCACGTTGTTCTGGCCGCGCAGCGGGTTCACGCCCACGCCCGGCCGGCCGATATTGCCGGTGGCCATGGCGAGGTTGGCGATGGCCATGACTGTGGTGGAGCCCTGGCTGTGCTCGGTGACGCCGAGGCCGTAATAGATCGCGCCATTGCCGCCGGTGGCGTAAAGACGCGCCGCACCGCGGATCAGCTCCGCCGAAACGCCGGACATCTTTTCGATGGCTTCCGGGCTGTTTTCCGGCTGGAGCACGAAGCTCGCCCAGTCCTGGAACTCGTCCCAGTCGCAGCGCTCGCGGATGAACGCTTCGTTGAAGAGGCCTTCGGAGACGATCACATGGGCAAGCGCGGTCAGCACGGCGACGTTGGTGCCGGGCTTCAGCGGCAGGTGGTAGCTCGCCTCCACATGGGGCGTGCGCACCAGCTCGATGCGGCGCGGGTCGATGACGATCAGCTTTGCGCCCTCGCGCAGGCGCTTCTTCAGGCGCGAGCCGAACACGGGGTGGCCGTCGGTCGGGTTTGCGCCGATGACCAGAACCACGTCGGAATGCTCGACCGAATCGAAATCCTGCGTGCCGGCAGAGGTGCCGAAGGTGGTTTTCAGACCATAGCCGGTGGGCGAGTGGCAGACGCGGGCGCAGGTGTCGACATTGTTGTTGCCGAAACCCTGGCGCACCAGTTTCTGAACGAGATAGGTCTCTTCATTGGTGCAGCGCGACGAGGTGATGCCGCCGACGGCGGCCCTGCCGTATTTCTCCTGGATACGGCCGATCTCGCTGCCGATATGGGCGTAGACCTCTTCCCAGGACACTTCGCGCCACGGGTCGGTGATCTTTTCGCGGATCATCGGGTTGAGGATGCGGTCCTTGTGGGTGGCGTAGCCATAGGCGAAGCGGCCCTTCACGCAGGAGTGGCCGCGATTGGCCTTGCCATCCTTGTAGGGCACCATGCGGACGACTTCCTCGCCCTTCATCTCTGCCTTGAACGAGCAGCCAACGCCGCAATAGGCGCAGGTGGTGACGGCGGAATGATCGGGCATGCCCATCTCGATGATGGACTTTTCCTGAAGCGCGCCGGTGGGGCAGGCCTGCACGCAAGCGCCACAGGAAACGCATTCCGACTGGAGGAAGGGCTCATCCATGCCGGCGGTGATGCGGCTTTCGAAGCCACGGCCTTCCACTGTCAGGGCGAAGGTGCCCTGCTGCTCCTCACAGGCGCGAACGCACAGCGAGCAGACGATGCACTTGGACGGATCGTAAGCGAAATAGGGGTTGGAAACGTCCAGTTCCTTGAAGTTCACCCCATGCTCGCCGATCGGCGAGGGTTCGAGGTGATTTGCCCCTTCATCGCCATAGCGGTTCTGCTTCAGGCCAACGCTCTCGGCCATGTTGGCCATCTCGCAATTGCCCATGGCGCAGGCCGCGCAGTCTTCCGGATGGTCGGACATGTAGAGTTCCATCACGCCGCGGCGGATGGTGTTGAGGCGGTCGGTCCGGGTGTTGACGGCAATGCCGTCCATGGCCGGGGTGGTGCACGATGCCGGCGTGCCGCCCTTGCCCTCGATCTCGACAAGGCAGAGACGGCAGGAGCCGAAGCTCTTGACCATGTCGTTGGCGCACAGCTTGGGCACGGCGATGCCGGCCTCGCGCGCGGCGCGCATGATCGAGGTGCCTTCCGGAACGGTGACAGACTGGCCGTCGATGGTCAGCGTTACCGTCTTGTCAGAGCGGACAGCGGGTGTGCCGTAGTCGATTTCTTCTACGAAACGCTTGTCGGTTCCACGTTCTTGAGTTCCGCACATGGGTTTCCTCCTATTCCGCTGCTTCGCGCACGGGCGCGGGGCGGAAATCTTCCGGGAAATGGGTCAGTGCGCTCATGACAGGGTAGGGCGTGAAGCCACCCAGTGCGCACAGCGATCCGAACTTCATCGTGTTGCAGAGATCGGTCACGGTCTCGATCTGCTCTTCGGGCGCGATGCCCTGCTTCAGCCGGTCGAGCACTTCGACACCGCGCGTCGAGCCGATGCGGCAGGGCGTGCACTTGCCGCAGCTTTCCACGGCGCAGAACTCCATGGCGAAGCGCGCCTGCTTCAGAAGGTCGACCGTATCGTCGAAGACCACGATGCCGGCATGGCCGATGAGGCCATCCTTGGCGGCGAACGCCTCGTAGTCGAAGGGCGTGTCGAACAGGTCGCGCGGCCAGTAAGCGCCGAGCGGACCGCCCACCTGCACGGCGCGCACGGGACGGCCCGTGGCGGTGCCGCCGCCGATATCGTCCACCAGCTCGCCGAGCGTCATGCCGAAGGCTGCCTCGAACAATCCGCCATGCTTCACATTGCCGGTGATCTGGATCGGAATGGTGCCGCGCGAACGGCCCATGCCGAAATCGCGGTAATAGGCCCCGCCCTTGTCGAGAATGATCGGCACGGAGGCGAGCGAGATCACATTGTTGATGACGGTCGGCTTGCCGAACAGGCCTTCATGCGCCGGCAGCGGCGGCTTGGCGCGGACCTGGCCGCGCTTGCCTTCCAGGCTGTCGAGCAGCGCCGTTTCCTCACCGCAGACATAAGCGCCGGCGCCCACGCGCACTTCCATGTCGAAGGCGTATTTCGAGCCGAGCACGCTTTTGCCGAGCATGCCGGCGGCGCGGGCGGCGTCGATGGCCTCGTTCAGGATGCGGTGAACATTGGGATATTCCGAACGCAGGTAGACATAGCCCCTGGTCGCGCCCGTCGCGATGCCGGCAATCGTCATGCCCTCGATGAGCACGAAGGGATCGCCTTCCATGATCATGCGGTCGGAGAAGGTGCCTGAATCGCCTTCGTCGGCGTTGCAGACGATGTATTTCTGTGGGCCGTCGGTGTCGTGCACCGTCTTCCACTTGATGCCGGTCGGGAAGCCTGCTCCGCCACGGCCGCGAAGACCGGATTCGGTGACTTCCTCGACGATGCCGAGCGGCGTCTTTTCAAGTGCGTTGCGCAGGCCTCGCAGGCCGCCATGCTTTTCGTAGTCCTCAAGCGAGACCGGATCGATGATGCCGCAACGGGCGAAGGTCAGCCGGGTCTGCTTTGCAAGGAAGGGGATTTCCTCGGGCTTGCCGAGGGAGAGGTCGTGCGCGCCGCCTTCGATCAGGCCGGCGTCGAACAGGCCCGCCACGTCGCCGGGCTTCACCGGCCCATAGGCCACGCGGCCCTCGGCGGTTTCCACCTCGACCATGGGCTCAAGCCAGAACATGCCGCGCGAGCCATTGCGAACGATCTTCGCGTCGAGACCGCGTTTCCCGATTTCCTCACGCGCGGCGGCAGCGACTTTTTCGGCGCCCAGCGCCAGCGCACCGGCATCGCGCGGAATGTAGATGTTGATGGTCATGCCCGCACCTCTGCTGCGATTTCCTCGGCCCGCGCCTCATCCAGCCGGCCAATCACCTCGCCGTCGAGCATGGCGGAGGGCGCACAGGCGCACAGACCGAGGCAATAGACAGGCTCCAGCGTCACCGCGCCATCGGCGGAGGTCTCATGAAACTTGATGCCGAGCAGCTTCTGCAGCTTCTCGGCCACCGCATCGCCGCCCATCGACTGGCAGGCTTCGGCCCGGCACAGTTTCAGCACGTGACGGCCTGCCGGCTTCTCGCGGTAGTCGTGATAAAACGATACGACGCCATAAACTTCGGCGCGTGTCAGGTTGAGGGCCTCGGCGATGATGGGCAGGCTTTCACGCGGCACATGGCCGAGTTCCCGCTGAATCCCATTGAGAATGGGGAGTAACGGGCCCTCTTCGTTCTTCCAGCGGTCGATAATGACCTCGACGGCGGAAGTGATTTCGGTACGTGCTTGCTGCATCTCGCAGCGCCCTCCCTAACGATGCTCGTTCTGGAGGAGAAACAAATCCCGTGTGAAGGATCAATATAGCATATCCGTCAGACGATAGAAAATTTCTATCGATGCTCGCCGTATCGCTCGGCCAGAAGGCCCGCTTCATAGAGCAGGGCGGAGACGAGCGGCGTGTGCGGTTCACGCTTGACGGCGACCAGACCGACCAGGTGGCTGGCGTCGGGCTCGACGATGGGAATGGCGCGGATCGGCTCGGAGAAGCCGAGAACTTCGGCCAGGTTGAGCGGCATGATCGAGGCCCATTTCCCGGTGCGGATATGGGAGAACAGCACGATCATCGAGTTCGATTCGAGCGTGGGGTGGGCCGTCGCCCCCACTTCTTCCAGGTGTTTGTTGATGATCCGGCGGTTCTGCATGTCCGGCGTCAAAAGGCAAAGCGGCAGGTTGGCCACCTCTTTCCAGGTCACGCTCTCGCGGTCGGACATCCGGCTTTTTGCGGCGGTGATGAGCTGGTAGCGCTCGGAGTAGAGCGGTACGGCAGCGACGTGGCCGAGCGGCTCATTGTCGAGATAGGTGATGCCGATGTCGATCTCGAAATTCTCCAGAAGCGAGAGAACTTCCAGCGAGGTGCGCGAGATGATCGAGAAGGTCACCTCGGGGTGTTTGTCGCGAAAGGGCGTGGTGAGTTCGGGCAGCATGGCGAGCGCGGTGGGGATCGCCGCGATGCGCACATGGCCGGCAAGACCGCGCCGCGCAGCCTTCATCTCGGCGCGCATGGTGCGCGTGTCGCCAACGATGCGCCGCGCCCATTCCAGCACGCGCTGGCCTTCGGGCGTGAGGCCCTGAAAGCGTGATCCGCGCTGAACCAGCATGACGCCGAGCTGGTCTTCCAGCTGCTTGATGGCGGCTGAGAGCGTTGGCTGCGTGACGCCGAGCTCCGTTGCCGCCCGCCCGAAATGCTGCTCCCTGGCGAGCGCGATGAAGAATTCCAGCTTGTCGATCATGCGCCGACGCTACAGCGCAGCCGCGCTGCGGGCAATCCATCTTGCAGAGCGCCCATCTTGCAGAGCGTGATGGGGCGGTTTGGCAATGCTGCATTACGGGGTCGGTCGATTTGCCTCTCTTGGCCATCGAACCCATCTGCTTTATCTGGGAGAAAAAGCAAAGGCACGTGCACATGACTCTCGACAGACAGACCGTCATCGACCGCTTAAAGTCCGTGAAAGGGCCGAATCTGGAGGGCGACATCGTTTCGCTCGGGCTCGTCTCGGAGATTTTCATCGCCGACGGCAAGGTGTTCTTCTCGATCACCGTGCCATCGAGCCGCGCCCAGGAACTGGAGCCTCTGCGGCAGGCGGCGGAGAACGCCGTGAAGTCGCTGCCGGGCGTCAAGGGCGCCGTGGTGGCGCTGACAGCCGAGAAGCAGGGCGGCGGCATGGGCGCCACACCACCGCCGCGTCCGAAACCGGCACCCCAGCGTCCGATGCCGGGTGGCCCCGCCGTACAAGCCGGTCAGCAGCCGGCCAAGCAGGATGTGCCGGGCATCAAGGCCATCGTCGCCGTCGCCAGCGGCAAGGGCGGCGTCGGCAAATCCACCACCGCCGTCAATCTGGCGCTGGGGCTGAAGACGCTCGGGCTCAGGGTCGGCATTCTCGATGCGGATATTTACGGGCCTTCCATGCCGCGTCTGCTCGGCCTCACGGGAAAGCCGGAAACCGCCGATGGCAAGACGCTGAAGCCGATGGAGGCGTTCGGCGTGAAGGTCATGTCCATGGGCTTCCTTGTCGAGGAAGACACGCCGATGATCTGGCGCGGCCCGATGGTCGTTTCGGCGCTGCGGCAGATGCTGCGCGACGTGGCCTGGGGCGAACTGGACGTGCTGGTGGTCGACATGCCGCCCGGCACGGGCGACGCACAGCTGACCATGGCGCAGCAGGTGCCGCTGGCCGGCGCGGTAATCGTCTCGACGCCGCAGGACCTGGCGCTGATCGACGCGCGCAAGGGGCTGAACATGTTCCGCAAGGTGGATGTGCCGCTGCTCGGCATCGTCGAGAATATGAGCTACTTCCTCGCCCCCGATACGGGCGCACGCTACGACATCTTCGGTCATGGCGGCGCGAAGAACGAGGCGGAGCGGCTTGGCGTTCCGTTCCTTGGCGAAGTGCCGCTGACGATGGATGTGCGCGAAACCTCGGATGCGGGAACGCCCGTTGTGGCGTCGAACCCGGAGGGCGCGCAGGCGAAGGTCTACAGGGACATCGCCGCTAAGGTGCAGACGCAGCTGGCAGCGGCCATGCAGAGCGCGGCGGACGAGGCCCCGGCCATCGTCTTCGATTAATGCGTTAGGGGAATAATGCGTTACGGGCGATTGAACAAAGCGGTCGCCTGTGTAACGTAACCGCCATCAGGGAGCACCGCACGCCCGTTCGGGCGTGCACGGGATGCTCTGCGAATTGCTTGCCATTTGCTCTGGAGGTTGCAGCATGAGCGTCGACAACAACGAAACCATTCTCCATGAGCGCCTTGATGGCTGGCATCGGATTACGTTGAACCGGCCGGAAAAGCTCAACGCTTTCAACGAAGCGCAGCATGTGGCGCTGCGGGACGCGCTGGAAGCCTGTTCTGCGGATGAGGGCTGCCGTGCGGTGCTTCTGACGGGCGCGGGGCGCGGCTTCTGCGCCGGGCAGGATCTGGGCGATCGCGATCCGGCCAAGATGGAAAGCAAGCCGGACCTCGGCTATACGATCGAAAATTTCTATAATCCGCTGGTGCGCAAGCTGCGCGGCATGAACAAGCCCATCGTCTGCGCGGTGAACGGCGTTGCGGCCGGCGCCGGCGCGAACATCGCGCTGGCATGCGACATCGTGCTGGCGGCGAAATCGGCGAAGTTCATCCAGGCATTCGCAAAAATCGCGCTGGTGCCGGACTCCGGCGGCACATGGTTTCTGACGCGCATTCTGGGCGAGCCGCGCGCCAAGGCGCTGGCGCTGACGGGCGAGCCGCTCTCGGCGGAAGATGCTGCGAACTGGGGCCTGATCTGGCGTGCCGTGGAAGACGAAGCCCTGATGGAAGAGGCCGAAGCGCTGGTGACCAAGCTGGCGCACGGTCCGACGCAGGCCTATGGCCTGATCAAGAAAGCGATCCACGCCGCGCCGGGAAGCTCTCTCGACGCGCAGCTGGAGCTGGAGCGCGAACTGCAGCGCGAGGCCGGCCGCTCGGACGATTACCGCGAAGGCGTTGCGGCGTTCCTCGAAAAGCGCAAGCCCGTGTTCAAGGGCTAGGGCATCTTGCTAGTCAGTTGCCCGCGCCTGACATTTATTCATGCGCCCTTGCGTATTCAGGTGCAAAAGAGAAAGAGCGGGCAGCGTTTCACTGAAACAACGACCCGCTCGATCAGGAAATCTCCAGAACGAAAAAGCGTCCTCACGCTGAGGGCGCTTCGGCTTCTTCCGTGTCGTCGCCGGTGACGCGGGTGTTGAAGTCGGAGAAGAACTGGCCGGCCAGCTTCTTGGAGGTCGACTGGATGAGGCGGCTGCCGAGCTGGGCCATCTTGCCGCCGACATCGGCCTTGGCGCTGTAGGTTAGGATGGTGGCGTCCGGGCCGTCTTCCTTGAGCGACACATCGGCGCCGCCCTTGGCGAAACCGGCCACGCCGCCCTTGCCCTCGCCGCTGATCGTGTAGGAGTGCGGCGGGTTGAGATTGGTGAGCTCAACCGCGCCGCTGAACTTGGCCTTGATCGGGCCGATCTTAAGGGCGACGATTGCCTCGAACTCGGTGTCCGACGTCTTTTCCAGTTCCTGACAGCCGGGAATGCAGTCTTTCAGCACATCCGGGTCGTTCAGCGCCTGCCAGACCGTTTCCACCGGCGCTTCGATGCGTTCTTCACCTTCGATGACCATGGCCATGGCGCGTCCCTCCTGAAATCATGTCTCAATCTGGCTAACCCACTGCTTGCGTCTTGTCCATCCGCGCGGGCGTCGGCAGTGTTGTCTTGCGGGTGACCAGTCTTGTCTTGCAGGTGACATGTGCCGCGATTATGCGACATCGAATCGGCCGAGACATCAGGTGGAACAATGAGCGACAGCGACGTGCGGGGCGGAACAGGGGCAGAGGCAAAGGGAACGGCGGGAGAGGTTTTCCGCGTCTTTCTCAAGCTCGGTGTGACCTCGTTCGGTGGCCCCATCGCGCATCTCGGCTATTTCCGCGACGCGCTGGTGGTGCGGCGCAAATGGCTGGACGAAAAGGCCTATGCGGATCTTGTTGCGCTGTGCCAGTTCCTGCCCGGTCCGGCGAGCAGCCAGGTGGGCTTTGCGCTGGGTTTCCTGCGGGCAGGCCCCATGGGGGCGGCAGCCGCGTGGGCGGCCTTCACCCTGCCTTCGGCCCTGCTTCTCTTTGCGTTCGCGCTTTTTGCGGGTGCGCTCGACAATCCGCTCGGCGCGGGGCTGTTGCACGGGCTGAAGATCGTGGCGGTGGCCGTGGTGGCGCAGGCGGTGTGGGGCATGGCGCGGTCGCTCTGCCCGGACCGCGAGCGCGCAGGCATCGCGCTTGCAGCGCTTGTTCTGGTGACGTTAGCGGCCAGCGCCTTCGCGCAGATTGCGGCCATTCTGTCTGGCGCGCTGCTTGGCTGGTGGCTGTGCCGGGATAAGGTCGGTGAGGCTGGGCAGACGGTGGCCTTCGGGCTGTCGAAGCGCGCCGGGATCATCTGCCTTTCCCTTTTCGCGTTTCTGCTGTTCGGTCTGCCGCTGGCAGGGCAGATGACGCAGGGGCTTGCCGTGTTCGACACCTTCTATCGTGCGGGCGCGCTGGTGTTCGGCGGCGGGCATGTGGTGCTGCCGCTTCTTGAGGCGGGCGTGGTAGAGCCCGGCTGGGTCCCGCAGGATGCGTTTCTTGCCGGCTACGGCGCGGCGCAGGCCGTGCCGGGACCGCTCTTCACATTCGCGGCCTATCTGGGCGCGGTTCTGCACATGCCGCCCACGGGCGTGGCCGGCGCTGCAATCGCGCTTGTCGCGATCTTCCTGCCGGGCTTCCTGCTTTTGATGGGCGTTGCGCCCTTCTGGGATCGTTTCCGCCAGTTCGATGCGGCGCGCGCGGCGATGATGGGCACGAATGCGGCGGTGGTCGGCATATTGGCGGCGGCTCTCTACGATCCGCTCTGGACCACGGCGATCCTTGCACCGGCAGACTTTGCGCTGGCGGCGGTCGGCTTTCTGCTTCTGACTGTGTGGAAGGCCCCGCCATGGGTGGTGGTGGTGCTGTGCGCGCTGGCGGGAATGGCGCTGGCAGTCTTTTGAAAGAGGCCCGTCCCGGAAACCGGGAGGGGCCTTTGTCTGCGGTTATGCAGCGGCGCGTCGATGTTCGGCGGAAGCGGCTGCTGCGAGCTCGCGGATGCCGGGCTCGATCTGCTGGGCCGCGATGGACGAAATGCCAAGCCGCATGAACTGTGTTGCGCGCGGGCGGTCAATGAAGAAGCGCGCACCGGGCTCGATCAGAACGCTGCGTCGGGCAGCCGATTTGGCAAGGGCCACAGTGTCCAGTCCGGGCGGGCCTTCGAGCCAGAGCGAGGTGCCGCCGCGAATGTCGGCTGCGTTCCAGTCCGGCAGGATGTCGCCGACAGCCTGATAAAGCTTTTCACGCCGCTCCTCGAAGGCTGCAGAAATGCGTCGCACCAGCGTGTCGTGATGGCCAAGCGACAGGAACAGCGCCACGGCCCGCTGGTTGTTGGCCGGCGGATGGCGCAGCATGAAGCGGCGTAAGGCGCGCAGTTCTGCGATCAGGTCAGCCGGGGCAACGATGTAGCCCATGCGCAGGCCCGGTGCGAGCGTCTTGGACATGGAGCCCAGATGCACAACGCGGCCCGTGCGGTCGAGCCCCTTGAGGGCTGCCTGCGGGCGCTCGTCGGCGAGCTGGCTGTCATAATCATCCTCGATGACGATCCAGTCATTGCGCTCCGCCCCTTCCAGAAGCGCTTCGCGGCGCGCCTGGCTGAGCGGCACCATGGTCGGGCAATGATGGCTCGGCGTGGCGAAAACGAAGTCTGCATCTTCCGGAATCTGCGCCACGTCGATGCCCTGCCGGTCGACGGGAACCGGTGCGATCTGTGCGCCGGCGAGTTGGAAGATGGAGCGCGCGTCGGGATAGCCGGGGTTTTCGACAGCCACCTTCTTGCCACGGCTCATGAGCAGCGTGGCGAGCATGTAAAGCGCGTGCTGCGAGCCGAGCGTGATCAGGATCTCGTCGGGATTGGCGAAGATGCCGCGACGCGGAAGAAGCCGCGCCTGGATCTGCTCGATCAAGAGCGGGTCGTCACGGTCGACCATATCGGCCGCCCAGTTGCGAATCTCCAGAACGGCAAGCGCCATGCGGTTGCATTCGCGCCATTCGGCGGTCGGGAAAAGCCCCGGATCGAACTGCCCATAGACGAAAGGATAAGAGGCCTTCATCCAGTCTTCGTTCTTGCGCGGCTCGGGCATTTCGCTGGCCAGAATCTGGAACCGCTCGCCCCAGTTCACGCCATCCTTGCCACCCTGTTTGCGCGGCGGGCGCGGGGGCGCGGCCAGCACTTCTGGATTGACAAAGTGACCGCGGCGCTCGCGCGCGATCAGGAAGCCCTGATCGACGAGCTGCTGGAAGGCCAGCACCACCGTACCACGCGCAACACCCAGCTTTTCCGCGAGAATGCGGCAGGATGGAAGCGGCATGGAAGGGGCGATCTGGCGATCGAGAATTGCCGACACGATGGCCTGGCGGATCTGTGCCTGGAGCGTCTGTCCCGATTCGGGGGAAATCTTGAACAGACCGGTCCAGAGGGCGGTGTCGTTTCTGGCTGACATATGGTTTTCCTCTCCGGGGCGGAGCGTAACCTTGGGGCAATGCATGTCAACCCTGGTACAATTGATTGTTCCAACAAAGAAATTGATGGATGCCAGCAACCCCCTGTGCCGCCTCATTTTGTCTGATAAAAGAGGCGCGTTTCTTTTTGCAGGAGGGCCCCCTTGGACACGGCATTCGAAACCGCGCTGGCTGCGCTTCAGGAGCATCGCGGGAAAACCGCGCCCATGGATATGCGCGCCGCCTTTGATTCCGACCCGAATCGTTTTGCCCGCTTCTCGCTCGCTCTCGACGATCTGACGCTGGATTATTCGCGCGCCGCAGTGGACGAGGAAACGGTGGGGCTGCTCCTCAAGCTTGCCGAGGCTGCCGGGCTGGAGCAGGCGCGGGACGATATGTTTGCCGGCAAACACATCAACGTCACCGAGGACCGCGCCGTGCTGCATACGGCTCTGCGCGCGCTCTCCGGCGGTGCTGTCTACAATGACGGCGATGACGTGATGCCGGATGTGCGCGCCGTGCTGGGGGCGATGGACGCTTTTGCCGACGGCGTGCGTTCGGGCGCGATCCATGGCGCGACCGGCAAGGCCTTCACCGATGTGGTGAACATCGGCATTGGCGGCTCGGACCTTGGCCCCGTCATGGTGACGCGGGCGCTCTCGCCCTATCATGACGGGCCGCGCCTTCATTATGTCTCCAACGTGGATGGCGCGCATATTGCCGACACGCTGTCGGGGCTCGATCCGGAGACCACGCTCTTCATCATCGCCTCGAAGACCTTCACGACCATCGAGACGATGACCAATGCCCGCACGGCGCAGAAATGGGTCGCCGCAAAGCTCGGGCAGTCGGCGACGGGCGATCATTTCGCCGCCGTTTCCACCGCGCTCGACAAGGTGGCGGAGTTCGGCATCGATCCGGCGCGCGTGTTCGGATTCTGGGACTGGGTCGGCGGGCGGTATTCGCTGTGGTCGGCCATTGGCCTGCCGATCATGATCGCGCTTGGCGCTGATGATTTCCGCCGTCTGCTCGCCGGTGCGGAAGCCATGGACCGGCATTTCAAATCCGCACCGCTCAGAGAAAATTTGCCGGCTATTCTTGGTCTCGTCGGCTATTGGCATCGTGTGGTGTGCGATTATCCGGCCCGCGCGATCATTCCCTATGACCAGCGCCTTGAGCGGCTGCCGGCCTATCTCCAGCAGCTCGATATGGAATCGAACGGCAAGGGCGTGCGGCTCGACGGTTCGCCGGTCATCACGCCCACCGGGCCGCTGGTGTGGGGCGAGCCGGGCACCAATGGCCAGCACGCTTTCTTCCAGCTTCTGCACCAGGGCACCGACATCATTCCGGTGGAGTTCATGCTGGCGGCGAAAGGCCATGAGGCTGGCCTGCAGCACCATCACGATTTGCTGGTGGCCAATTGTCTTGCGCAGGCTGAAGCCCTGATGAAGGGGCGCACGCTGGCCGAGGCCGAAGCGCAGCTTCTGGACAAGGGGTTCCCCGAAGACGAGATCAGGCGGATCGCGCCGCATCGGGTCTTCACCGGCAACCGGCCGTCGCTGACGGTTCTCTACCGCAAGCTTGATCCCTATGCGCTTGGCCGCCTGATCGCGCTCTATGAACACCGGGTTTTCGTCGAGGCGCAGCTCTTCGGCATCAACGCTTTCGACCAATGGGGCGTGGAGCTGGGCAAGGAGCTCGCCACGGAACTCCTGCCCGTGGTCGAGGGCAAGGTGGACGCTGCCGATCGCGATGCCGCAACCGCAGGCATGGTGAAACGCATCACGGCGCTGCGCGAAGGCTGAATCGGACGCCGGCCTCCTCCTTCCGGGGGGTAGCGCCGGCACCCCGCCATCCTGTTTCCAGACGGTCATTTTGTACCTGAACCGGCGGGCCAGCTCTCATGGGAGAGCCGGTCCGGTCGGGGTTTCCGTGCATCCGGACAGGAATAGATTATTCCTAACTGTAATTGACTCTTGGAATTTTCAATCTTAACACTTCTGAAAGGCGAGTAGACCGGCGAAAGCGGTGAGACCGCGCGCCGGAAGGCGATTTCGGGAGACGTTATGAACGCGCAGACGCTTATGTCGGAGCTGGAAAAGCTCGTTTCGGAAGGACGCAACCCCGACACGATGCAGATCGATCTGCAGCCGACGACCGAAATCCTCAAACTCATCAACACGGCAGACAAAGACGTGCCGCTGGCCGTCGAAAAGGTGATCCCGGAGATCGCGGAAGCCGTCGACCGCATCGTCGAGGCGTTTCAGAACGGTGGCCGGCTGATCTATATGGGCGCTGGCACGAGCGGCCGGCTCGGCGTGCTCGACGCTTCGGAATGCCCGCCCACCTTCAGCGTGCCCGAAGACATGGTGACCGGGGTGATCGCCGGCGGTGACCATGCGCTGAGGCACGCCGTTGAAGGCGCGGAAGACGACCCGGAACAGGGACGGCAGGCGCTTGTCGATCTGGCGCTCACCGACAGGGATGTCGTGGTGGGCATCGCGGTGAGCGGCCGCACGCCCTATGTGATCGGCGGTCTGAACTACGCCCGCGAGACCGGTGCGAAAACCGTTTCGCTTTCGTGCAACCCGGATTCGGTCATCGGCGCCATTGCCGACATCGCCATCGCGCCCGTGGTGGGGCCGGAAATCCTGACCGGCTCGACGCGGATGAAATCGGGTACGGCGCAGAAGCTCATCCTCAACATGCTCTCCACGGCGAGCATGATCCGCATCGGCAAGATCTATCAGAACCTGATGGTGGACGTTAACATCAGCAACCAGAAGCTTCTGGCGCGTGCATCGCGCATTGTCATGGAGGCAACGGGCTGCTCGGCGGACGAGGCCGAGACGCTGCTGGGCCAGAGTGGCAATGATGTGAAGCTCGCGATCTTCATCGCATTGACGGACATGGATGTGGAGGAGGCGCGCGCGGCGCTCGAGCAGGCTGGCGGCTTTCTGCGCAAGGCAATAAACGACAGGCAGGGCCAGACGGCCATCAAGTGAAGCAGGTATTCATGCGGTCCGTCGAAAGGCCGCTGGCATCAATCGCTTTCGGAGGAAGATGATCATGGGAAAAACTCTGATGAAGAATTTTGCAGCGTCGGTGGCGCTCGCGGCAACGCTCGGCGCAACGACGGCAATTGCGCCGGCTGCGGCCGAGACGCTGCGCATGGCCTGGTCGCAGGATGCGACGGGCCTCGATCCGCACAAGCAGACGGCCTTCTCGTCGCTTCGGCTTCTGGAACTGGTCTATGAGCCGCTGGTGCGTCTCGACGCCGAGCTGCAGATCGTTCCGGCCGTGGCCGAGAGCTGGGAGTTTTCCGAGGATGGCAAGACGCTGACCTTCAAGCTGGATGGCGATGCGCAGTTCCAGAACGGCGAAAAGGTGACGTCGGCTGACGTGAAGGCTTCCTTCCAGCGCATTCTGGACGAAGCGACGGGCGCTGCCGCCCGCGCCAACTTCACCTCCATCGAGAGCATCGACACGCCGGACGAGACGACCGTTGTCTTCAACCTGTCGCAGCCGGACGTTCCGATGCTGACGGCGATGACGAGCATCAACGCCGCCGTTGCTCCGGCGAGCGAGATCGAGGCCGGCACGATCGGCACGAAGGCGATCGGCTCCGGCCCGTTCAAGCTGGACAGCTGGGAGCCGAACCAGAAAGAGGTTCTGAGCGCCAACCCGGACTGGGCCGGCGGCGAGGTGAAGGTCGACGGCATCAACATTTCCGTTCTGCCGGACGAGACCGCCATTCTGGCGGCGCTGCGCACCAAGCAGGTGGATTTCGCGCTGATCAACGATCCGCTCGTGGCCACGCTGGTGCCGAACGAGGCGAGCCTCGAACTGAGCCGCACGCCGGTTCTGGCCTATCACGTGCTGCAGCTGAACCCGTCGCGCGAGCCGATGACGGAACTGGCCGTGCGTCAGGCCATCTCCTGCGCCATCGACCGTCAGGACGTGCTTGATACAGCGCTTCTGGGCGAGGGCGCCGTGACCGGCCCGCTGACCATGCCGGCCTACCGCTCGGACCCGGCTTCGCTGTTCTGCTATGAGCGCGATGTCGAGAAGGCCAAGGCGCTGATGGCCGAGGCCGGATATGCAGACGGCTTTTCCGCAACTGTGATCGCAGCCACGGGCGAGCCGCCCACAGCCGCTGCCGAAGCACAGGTGATCCAGTCGCAGCTTGCCGAGATCGGCATCGATCTCGACATCAAGATGATGGAGCTCAACGTCTATGTGGATACCTGGCTGAAGGGTGATTTCGACATGGCGGTGGCTCTGAATGGCGGCCGCGCCGATCCGTTCTCCATGTACAACCGCTACTGGACCAAGGCAGGCAACCTGCAGCATGTCGCCAACTATATCGACGACACGCTGGACAGCCTGATGCAGGAGGGCCGCGAAGAGACCGACCCGGCGAAGCGCAAGGAGATCTTCTCCAAGTTCGAGACGCATCTCGCCGAGGTTTCGCCGTGGATCTGGCTCTACACGGGCTACACCTACACCGCGCAGCAGAAGAATGTGGGCGGCTTCGTGCCTTCCCCGACCGGCACGCTGTTCGGCCTGACCGAGGTAACGGTCGGCGAGTGATTGCCAGGCGGGGCCGCACGTTCAGGTGCGGCCCCGTTTGCGCCTGGCGCCCTGTCGCGCTTGAAACATGAGAATTTGATGCGGCTCCGCCCAGCGCCCTCGTGGTTCGACAAGCTCACCATGAGGGCTATTGATGGCCCGTCACCCTGCAATGATCTGCAGGTCGGTACCGGAGGCGTATGAGATGTGTGGTGTTTGGTTCAAACCCTCAGAGTGCCGGGGCCAAGGTCCTCAATGTGAGAACTGATCCCCAGCCCTCATGGTGAGCTTGTCGAACCACGGGGGCGGCATGAAGGGCGCGGCCCTCAACCCCACGGCACAAGACGATTGCAGTTAGAAGGACACGGAGTGGAAGCTTCATGAATTACCTGGCCCGAAGGCTGATGACCTTTCCATTGGTCATGCTCGGGGTGTCCATCCTCGTCTTTGTCTCGATCCGGCTGGTGCCGGGCGACGCCATCACCGCCATGCTGGGAACAGAGGCCGGGCTTTTGACGCCCGATCAGCGCGCAGCGCTTGAGGCCTATTTCGGCATCGATCAGGGCTGGTTCACCCAGTACTGGCGCTGGCTTGCGGGTGCGGTTCAGGGCGATCTCGGCGTGTCCGTGACCTTCGGCAAGCCGGTGCTCGACGTGATTCTCGAACGCTTTCCGCTGACACTGGAACTGGCGCTTCTCTCCATGGTCATCGCGCTCGCCATCGGTCTTCCGGCGGGCATCTTCGCCGCCACGCGCAATGAAAAGCCCTCGGACCTCGCCGTGCGCATCTTCGCGATGATCGGCCAGTCGACGCCGAACTTCGTGTTCGCGCTTCTGGCGATCTATGTTCTGTCGGTGGGCTTCGGGGTGCTGCCGGCCATGGGCGAGTTCACGCCCTTCCTTGAAAATCCGCTGCGCAATCTGGGGCAGATGATCCTGCCGGCGCTGACGCTGGGCTTCGCCTTCGCCGCCGCCGTGACGCGCATTTCGCGCTCGGCCATGCTCGACATTCTGAGCGACGATTACATCCGCACCGCGCGCGCCAAGGGCGTGCCGGCGCGCAAGGTGATCTGGCGGCATGCGCTGCCCAACGCGCTGATCCCGGTGGTGACGCTGAGCGGCGTCGAGTTCGGCTATCTCCTGGGCGGCGCGGTGATCGTGGAACAGATTTTTGCGCTGCCGGGCCTCGGGCGCATGGTGCTCGACGCCATTCTCCAGCGCGACTACGCGCTGGTGCAGGGCTCGGTCCTGTTCATCGCGCTCAACTTCATGATCGTGAATCTTCTGGTCGATCTCGCCTATGCGGTGCTCGACCCACGCATTCGGCTGGGGGGCAAGTGATGCAGTTGCTGCGCGCCATTTTCAGCCATTCGAGCGGCCGCATCGGCGGCGCCATCGTTGGCCTTTACATCATCATCGCCATTCTCGGGCTTCTCGGCATCACGCCGCATGACCCGCTGATGCAGTTCCGCGTCGACCGTCTGCATGCGCCCGACGCGACCTACTGGATGGGCACGGACCTGTTCGGCCGCGATGTGGCGAGCCGGTTGATGCTGGGCATCAGCCAGTCCTTCATCGTCGCTTTCGCCTCGGTGGCGCTGGCGGCTGTGGCGGGCATTGTGCTCGGTCTTGCGGCCGCGTGGTTCGGCGGCTGGTGGGACGGCACGATCATGCGTTTCATGGACGTGCTTCTGGCTTTCCCGGCGATCCTTCTGGCGCTGCTCATCATCGCAATCGTGGGGCCGGGCACCTGGACCAGCGTGATGGCCATCGCCATCGTCTACACGCCGATCTTCACCCGTGTGGTGCGCGGGCCGGCGCTCTCCCTGAAGACGCGCGACTTCGTGGACGCCGCGCGCACCTTCGGTTCGAGCCGTAACTACATTCTGACGCGCCATCTGATGCTGAACCTCGTCGCGCCGCTGACGGTGCAGGTGACGCTGGCGCTCGCATGGGGCCTTCTGACGGAAGCGGGCCTGAGCTTTCTCGGCCTCGGCACGCAGCCGCCGGCCTCGTCGCTTGGCCTGATGCTCGCCGACAGCCGCAATCTGATGGAGATGGCGCCCTGGCTCCTGATCTTCCCGGGCATTGCGATCATGATCGGCATTCTCGGCTTCAATCTTCTGGGGGATGCGCTGCGCGACATTCTCGATCCCAAGACGCGGAGGTCGGTCGCATGACATCGCTTCTGTCCGTTTCAAACCTGCGCGTCGGTTTTGGCCGCAAGCCAGAAGACAATGAAATCGTCCATGGCGTGAGCTTCGATCTCGCTGCCGGCGAGACGTTGGCCATTGTCGGCGAAAGCGGTTCGGGCAAATCCGTCACCGCGCTGTCGATCAACCGGCTGGTGGATTTCGGTGGCGGCCGCATCATCGACGGGTCCATCCGGTTCCGGCGCGAGGACGGCAGCACGCTCGATCTGGCAGCAGCCGGCGAGCAGGAGCTGACGAAGATCCGCGGCGGCGAGATCGGCATGATCTTCCAGGAGCCGATGACCTCGCTCAATCCGGTTCTGACCATTGGCGAGCAGATCGAGGAATCGTTCCGCCTGCATCGCGGCCTGACCGGCCGGCAGGCGCGGGAAGCGGCGAAGGACGCGCTTGACCGGGTGCGCATTCCCGATGCCGCGCGACGCCTGAAATATTGTCCTCACCAGCTCTCCGGCGGCATGCTCCAGCGCGTGATGATCGCCACGGCCCTGTCGTGCAATCCGCGTCTTCTGATCGCTGATGAGCCCACCACGGCGCTCGACGTGACGGTGCAGGCGCAGATCATGGCGCTGCTCGCCGAGCTGAAGCGCGAGACCGGCATGGGCATGATCTTCATCACCCATGACATCGGGCTGGTGGCCGGCATCGCCGACAAGGTGATGGTGATGCAGAATGGCGAGGCGGTGGAGCAGGGACCGCTCGACGCGGTGCTCGATGCGCCGCAGCATCCCTATACGAAGCATCTTCTGAGCGCCGTGCCCCATTTCGAGGCCGGCCGCGCCACACGTACTGACTATCGCCGTGCCGACGAGCCAAGCGCCGCGCCGGCGCTTAAAGTGGAGGGGCTGACGGTTCGCTTTCCGGTGACCGGTGGTCTCCTGCGCCGGCAGACCGGTGCGGTTCATGCGGTGGACGGGGTCGATTTCGACCTGATGCCGGGTGAGACGCTGGGCATTGTCGGCGAAAGCGGCTCGGGCAAATCGACCACGGCGCGCGCCATTCTGGGGCTGGTCGAGCCGACGCGCGGCACCTTTTCCGCGAACACGAATGGCGCGGCGCGGCAGAGCAGCAAGCCGGTGCAGATGGTGTTCCAGAACCCCTATGCCTCGCTCAATCCTCGGCTTCGGGTGGACAGCATTCTGGCCGAGCCGGTGATTGCCGCCGGCGGCGGGCTGAACGGTGAAACGCAGGCGCGCATGCGCATGCTGCTCGACCGGGTGGGCCTGCCGGAGAATGCGCTGGAGCGCTATCCGCACGAGTTTTCCGGCGGCCAGCGGCAGCGCCTTTGCATCGCCCGCGCGCTGATGCTCAACCCGTCCGTAGTGGTGCTGGACGAGGCCGTCTCGGCGCTCGACGTTTCGGTGCAGGCCAAGGTGCTGGAACTCCTGGTGGACCTGCAGCGCGAGTTCGGCCTCGCCTATCTCTTCGTCTCGCACGACATGGCGGTGGTGGAGCGCATCGCGCACCGCATCGCGGTGGTATATGCGGGGCAGATCGTCGAGATCGGTGATGCGGCGTCGGTTCTTTCCGATCCGAAACACGCCTACACGAAACGGCTGATCTCGGCGGTGCCGAGCGTCGACCGGCGCAAAGAGACCTTTGAGGTGGACACGCGGCAGGTGCCGTCGCTGGTGCGGCCACTGGGCTTCGAGCCGGAACCGGCCAACTGGCAGAGTTTTGGTTCCGACCACATGGCGCGGGCGGAGGCATGAGCATGACGGACACGCCTGCCTCTGCGCCACGCTTCGAGCGCGCCTTTTCCCTGCTGAACGCTTCGGTGGAGGCGGGGCGCATTCCCGGCGGGGTGCTCGGCGTGATCGACCGGGATGGCGGGCGCATGGTGCGTGCCACCGGTTATGCGCAGCGCGTGCCGCATGAGCGTGAAATGCGCACCGACACCTGGTTCGATCTTGCATCGCTGACCAAGGTTATCTTCACCACCACGCGCATTCTGGAACTGGCGAAAGAGGGCGTGATCGATCTCGATTCGCCGCTCACCACGCTTCTGCCGGATCTGCGCCAGTATGATCCGGGCGCATGGGAGCGGCAGGTGACATTTCGCCAGTGCCTCGGCCACCAGACGCCGTTTCCGGCGGTGGAGCCGATCTACACCTATGGCCGCGATGCGGACCTGCTGCGCGCCTTCATTCTCCAGCGGCGCTGGGAAAAAGGCCCGTCGGTCTATTCCGACATCAATTTCATTCTGCTCGGCTTCGCGCTGGAGCGGCTTGAAGGCAAGCGACTGCGGACATTCGATCCGGGGCCGGGCTTCGCCTTTGCCGCCGATCCGGAAAAGACGGCGGCGACCGAGGACTGCACATGGCGGCACCGGGTGCTTTGCGGCGAGGTGCATGACGACAATTGTTCAGCGCTTGAGGGCGCGGGGCATGCCGGACTGTTCGGCACGGCCGACGCCGTGCTCGATTTCGCGGCAGGGCTTTTTGCAGGCGATGCCGATGGGGATGAGACGGTGGCGCTGATGCGCACGCCGCTTTCCGAAAAACGCACCCATGGCTGGGAACGGCCATATGACAACTGGCCCGGCGGGGCGCTGGCCAGCGCCGGCACGATCGGGCATACGGGTTTCACGGGAACCGGGCTTTGGGTCGATTTCGACAATGGCCTTGCGTGGACCCTTCTCACCAACCGCATACATCCGACCCGGCATTTCGACAGCGGCATCGCTGCGCTGCGACAGGCGGTCGGCGATTGCATGAACGCAGGATAGGAACGCACATGGCTGAAGGATTTGAGCCTGTCTGGGCCGTCGGCCTGATGACCGGCACCGTACTCGACGGAAACATCGACGTGGCGCTTCTGAAAACGGATGGCGAGCGCATCGAAGCGTTCGGCGCTTACACGCTGGCACCCTATCCGCAATCGACGCGCGACCTTCTGGAAGAGACGTTGCAGCAGGCGCGGGCCTGGAATTTCGAGGGCGATGAACCGGCGATCTTCGCCGAGGCGGAAGAGGTTCTGACCCGCGCGCAGGCGCACGCCGTGCGAGAGCTGGTGGAGAGCCATGGCCTGACCATGGCCGATATCGGCGCGGTCGGCTTTCACGGGCAGACGGTGTTGCACCGTGCGCCGCAGGAAGGGCGTCTCGGCGAGACGCGGCAGCTCGGCGACGGCGACCTGATGTATTCCATTCTGGGCTGTCCGGTGGTCTATGATTTCCGCTCGGCCGACATGCGCGCCGGCGGGCAGGGGGCACCGCTTTCGGCAGCCTATCATGCAGCCCTCTTGCGGGACGTGGACACGGATGGCGAGACGGCGGTGCTCAATCTGGGCGGCGTGGCCAATGTGAGCTGGTGGGACGGTGCGGACCGGCTTATCGCTTTCGACACCGGCCCGGCCAATGCGCCGATCAATGATTTCGTCAAGGCGCAGGGGCTTGGCGACATGGATCGCGACGGTGCGCTGGCGGCTTCGGGCACGGTGGACGAGGCGCGGCTGGCGGAGCTTTTGAAGCATCCCTACCTCACCGCGTCCTATCCGAAATCGCTCGACCGGTTCGACTTCGGTGCGTCCATGGCCGATGGTCTCGACGCCAGCACGGGTGCGGCGACGCTGACGGCCTTCACCGCATCGGCGGTTGGCAAGGCGCTCGATCTTCTGCCGGTTCGGCCAAACCGGCTGATCGTGTGCGGTGGTGGCCGGCACAACCCGACCATCATGAAGATGCTGGGCGAACGCGCCGGGGTGGAAGCAGCCCCCGCCGAAACGGTTGGCTGGCGTGGCGACGCCATCGAGGCCGAGTGCTTCGCTTTCCTTGCGGTGCGCGTGCTGCGCGATCTGCCGATCAGCTTCCCGACGACGACGGGCGCGCCCGAGCCGCTGCGCGGCGGGAAGATCGCCCGCTAAATTTTTGTGTGAGACGAGGGCAGCCGCTTCTGGAGAAAGATGCGGCTGCGCCCGATCGGGAAATTCTCAAGCCGTCCGAATTCCACATAGCCCTGACGGGTATACGCCTTCTCGGCGCTGGGATTGAACGTGTCGATCAGCGCGGAGTAGCAACCGCGCCGCTCTGCCTCTTCTTCCGCCGCCGCGAGCATGCGCCCGGCCATGCCCTGCCCGCGCAGGCTGTCATCCACCCACAGTTTCTGAATATAGAGCCAGCCCCAGGCGGTGTAGCCGGAAATGCCGGCAAGCACGGCGCCGTTCTCATCGCGCACGATGATGGCGAGCGTGGCCTTTTCGGACGGGCCGACATCGGCGTCGTTGAAAGCGGCGAGCTCCGTTTCCACCCGTGCCAGCGCCGCCTCGTCCGGTGTTTCGGTAACTTCGATTGTGACGCTCACGGCCATTCCATCCTTGTTCAAAACGGTTTCGAGCGTTCTATCCTTCCTGCGGGGAACGGCAAGAGGCGGGGAGAAGGTGGACCGCATCGGCAGGTTCATTTCGACAGGGCGCGAAAAATTTTTCATGGTGTTGTCGAATCCGGCTGCTGCCAGACGACCATGGGCGTTCGAAGCGCTCATATAAGGAGAGACACCATGCGCTATGCCTGCCTGATCTATTACAATCCGAAAGAGCTGTTCGGCGGTAGCCCGGAAGCGAATGCGGCGCTGGCCGAGTGCGCTGGCTATGACGAGAAGCTGAAGGAGACCGGCCACTTCGTCATGGGCGAGGCGCTGGAGTTGCCGGAAAACGCCATGACCGTGCAGATGCGCGACGGGAAGATGTCGGCGGTGGACGGCCCCTTCATGGAGACGAAGGACATGCTTGGCGGCATCGTGCTCGTCGAAGCGCCCGACCTGAACGATGCGGTGCGCGCGATCAGCGGTCATCCGCTGGCGAAGATCGGTTCCATCGAAGTGCGTCCGCTGGTCGACTTCTCGAGCCCGCCGCCGCAGCTGTGAACGGGGCTGACGCACGCGCTGCCGTCGAGGCGGTCTATCGCCGCGAGAAGCGGCGCGTGCTCGCAACTTTGATCCGCCTTCTGGGCGGGTTCGATGCGGCGGAGGAAGCGCTCCATGAAGCCTTCGCCGCCGCAGCGGACCGGTGGCCACGCGAGGGCGTGCCGGCCAATCCCTATTCGTGGCTGGTGTCGACCGGCCGTTTCAAAATGGTGGATCGCTGGCGTCGGCAGGCGCGGCTTGCCGGCGCTCTGCCGCAACTTGCGGCGCTGGCCGACCCGGCTTCGGAACCGGCTATTCCCGAACATATCCGCGATGACGAACTGCGGCTGATCTTCACCTGCTGCCACCCGGACCTGCCTGCCGATGCCAGCATTGCGCTGACACTGCGCGAAGTTGGCGGGCTGACCACGGAAGAGATCGCGCGGGCCTATCTGACCCGACCGCCGACGATTGCTCAACGGATCGTGCGCGCCAAGGCGAAGATCCGCGACGAGGCGATCCCCTTCGAGATACCCGCACGGGCGGAGCTGCCGGGACGGATCGAGAGCGTCCTGCGCGTGATCTACCTCATCTTCAATGAGGGGTATGCCGCGACCGACGGGCCGGCGCTGACCCGCGCCGACCTTTCCGGTGAGGCGATCCGGCTCGGCCGGTTGATGGCGGGGCTGATGGACGATCCGGAAGTGGCGGGCCTTCTGGCGCTGATGCTTCTGCACGAGGCGCGGCGCGAAAGCCGGGTGGACGCGGCAGGCGACATCGTTCTGCTGGAAGATCAGGACCGCTCGCGCTGGGACCGCGCCCTGATCGATGAGGCGCGGGCGTTGATCGATCACGCGCTGCAGGCGGGACGGCTTGGCCCCTATCTTTTGCAGGCGGCGATTGCAGGGGAGCACGGCGCGGCGGCGCGCACGGATGAAACGAACTGGCGGCAGGTCGTGTCGCTCTACGACATTCTGGCGATGGTGGACCCGTCGCCGGTTGTGGCGCTCAACCGGGCTGCGGCGCTCAGCATGCGCGACGGCGCGGAAGCGGGGCTTGCGGCCATTGATGCAGCGATGGCCGATGGAAGGCTCGACGCCTATCATCTGGCCCATGCGGCCCGCGCCGACATGCTGCGCCGGCTGAAACGCATCGACGTGGCGCGGGATGCCTATCGCACGGCGCTGGAGCTGGCCCGCCAGCCGGCGGAGCGCCGGTTTCTGGAGCGGCGGCTGGCCGCGCTCTGATCAGCGGCCAACCTGCCGGAGCGGGACGCCCTTCAGCACGTTCTCCTCGATGGCCTCGAGCGAGCGGCCCTTGGTCTCGGGCAGCCAGATGATCGAGATCACCAGTGCGAACAGGCAGATCAGGGCGAAGAACATGAACACGGTCGAGAGACCGAACTGCGTTACGCCGGTCAGGAAGAACAGCGCGACCAGCGCGTTGAACAGCCATGAGGTTGCGGACGCAGCGGAGAGGCCCGCCTCGCGCAGGCTGGAAGGCATGAGTTCGGCCATCAGCACATAGGGCAGTGGCCCGAGGCTGAGGGCGAAGGCGGCGATGTAGACGCACAGGCCGGCGAGGCCGAGAAACGGCATGTCCCACAGATGCGCGGCGACCACGGCGGAGAGACCGAGGATCATGACCAGCGATCCGTAGATCGCCAGCGGACGACGGCCAAGCCGGTCGACGGTCAGGATGGCGATGACGGTGGCGATCACATTGATGAGGCCAAGGCCGAAGGTTGCGCCCAGCGCTGCGAGCCCCGGCGGAAAGCCAAGCTCGGTGAAGATGGTGGGCGCATAATAGAGAATGCCGTCAATGCCGCTCAAGTTCTGCAGAATGAAGAGACCGCAGCACAGGGCGAGGACGGCCAAGGTCGCGCCGGTGCGCAGCGAGAGCGAAGGCCGCGCGTGCCCGGCGGTGGACGGCGCGGCGTGCGGGGTGGGCACGCCAAGCACACCGGCTGCTGCGCGGGCGGCGGCGTCGCCGCGCGCGGCGATGAGCCAGCTCGGGCTTTCCGGCACGGCGACAAGTATGAGGAGCCCGGCCAGCGGGATGACGATGCCGCCGCCAATGGCGAGCGGCCATGCGGAATGGTCGAGCAGGATCAGCGGCACCGCATAGGCCGCGAGTATGCCGAGCGTGACGGCGAGCTGAAACAGCGCCACCACGCCGCCGCGCCGGTCTGCCGGGGTGGCCTCGCCCGCATACATGGGCGCGACCATGGAGGAGATGCCGACGGCAAGCCCGATCAGGACGCGCGCAAAGACCAGCAGGGAGAGGGACGGTTCGGTGAGAACCACGCCATAGCCGGCGGCAGCCAGAACGAATGCGCCGGCCAAAGCCATGCGCCGGCCAAAGCGGCGGGCAAGCGGTGCGGCTGCAACCGCGCCGAAGAAGCAGGAGATGACCAGCGAGACGGTGAGATATTCCTGCCCGCGAACGGTGAGGCTGAACACTGCCGCGATGGGCTCCAGCCAGTCGGCGATGCTGGCCGTGCTGTAGCCGAACAGCAGCCCGCTGCAGGCTGTCAGTGCGGCGACCCGCGCAACCGCGAAGGCGGCGGGTCTGCCGGGAATGGCGGCATCGCTCATTGCGCCGCCACGAGCTCGCGCTGCTCCAGATCTTCAAGGCTCACGCCCTTGGTTTCCGGCGCATAGAGCCAGGCGACCACCGCGCCCAGAACGCAGAAGGCGCAGAACACGGCGAAGGTTGCCGCCGCACCGGCATAGCTGACCAGCAACGGGAACATGAAGACCACGAGGAAGTTGCACGACCAGTTGGCGACCGAGGCCATGGCCATGCCGCGGCTGCGCATGGCGAGCGGGAAAAGCTCGGACATGTAAAGCCAGGGAAGCGGCCCGAGACTGACGGCGAAGAAGGCGATGTAGGCAAACAGCCCGATCAGCGCCAGTGTCGCAAGCTCGGAACCCTGTCCGTTCATCGCATAGGCGATCACGGCGAGGCTCACGGCAGAACCGATGAAACCCAGAATGAAGAGCGGTCGGCGACCGAGCCTGTCGACGAAGAGCATGGCGACCACGGTCATCACGACATTGACGATGCCGATGCCCACCGTGGCGGTGAGCTGGGTGCTCGAACCATCGAAGCCGGCATGGCCGAGAATGGTCGGCGCATAATAGATGACGGCGTTGATGCCGCTGACCTGCTGAAGCAGGAAGGCGGCGATGGCGAAGATCGCCAGCGGGCGGATGTGATCCGACAGGAAATCCGACCACGGGGCTGTGCGCGGTTCGCCTGCATGCGTTGCGGCGATGTCGCCGACAATGTGGTCCACTTCCTTGCGGTCGAGGTCCGGCTGGATGGCGGCGATGACCGAGCCGGCCTCTTCGCGGCGGCCGCGCATGACGAGCCAGCGCGGGCTTTCCGGCGAGAGCGCGATGCCGATCAGCGAGACGAAGGCGGGCACCGCGCCAAGCGCCAGCATCCAGCGCCATGCGCCGAGCGGCTCCAGCGCCAGGTCGATCAGATAGGACACCAGAATGCCAATCGTGATCATGAGCTGGAAGGCAGAGACGATCGCGCCGCGATGCCGCGCCGGCGCAAGTTCGGCGAGGAACATGGGGGCGGCGAGCGCCGACGCGCCGATGGCGATGCCGAGCAGAAGGCGCGCAAGGATGAGCGCGATTTCTTCCTGCGCCAGACCGCTGGCGATTGCACCGATGCCGAACAGAACCGAACACATGATGAGCACCTTGCGGCGGCCCAGACTGTCGGCCCACAGCGCGGCGAGGATCGCGCCACCCACCGCGCCAAGCGGCACGGAGGCGGTGACGAGGCCTTCACCGGAGGCGGAGATTTCGAAGGTCGAAGTAATGAGCGGCAGAGCGCCGGCAATCACGCCTTCATCGAACCCGAAGAGAAAGCCGAACAGGGCGGCCAGTATCACCAGTCGGATCAGCATGGATCAGATCTCCTCCCCGAGCAGCTCGGCCACGCCTTCTGCATGACGAAGCGACCAGGCCGTGATGGTCAGGTAGCTGTTGGCCGAACCCTGTGAAGGCCACGCTGCGGAATCGGCAACGGACAGATTGGGCAGAGCCCAGAACCGGCCATGGGTGTCGGTGATGCCGACGCCCGGCTCCGCCGACATGCGCAGGCCGCCGATTTCATGCAGGGCCGCGCCGGGCGGGTTGATCTGGCTGCGCACCAGCTCCGCGCCCATGCCTTCCGCCACCTGCGGAAGGAAGGCGTTCATCTCGTCGAGAATGCGCAGGTCGTTTTCGGTGCGGCCGTTGAGGACTGCGTAGCGGCCCATATTGCCGGGGCCGTCGCCGCATTGTCCGGTGAGCTGTAACTCGTTGCTCTTGGCCGCTTCGCCGACGCCGAAGCAATAGGCGAGGAGGTACAGCCCCTGGGGATCGCAGTCGAGCCACACGGTTGCGTGATAGGGCGAATACCAGGTCTCGTCGAACGGTCCCTGGATCTGGATGTGATAGGGACGGTCCTTGCCGGCGGGAATGAAGGTGTAGATCGGCTCGTTGAGCGGCGCCTTCAGACGGAACAGGCCCTGAATGAACAGGTGGTCGGCGATGTGGGTGCCGACCAGCGGGTGAATGTCGCGCAGACCGGAATCGAGCGCCAGCCGCGTCGACTGGATCGCGCCACCGGCCAGACTGTAATGACGGGCGACAAGGCGGAAGCGGCGGTCGCTTTGCGCACCGCGCGCAACGATGCCGGTCACCTGCCGGCCATTGTTCTCGATGCTCTCGGCAATGGTGTCGGGAACCAGCACGATGCGTCCGCGCGCCACTTCTCTTGAGAGAAGGCCGCTGCGCAGCAGGCGGTCGGCAGCAGAATCGAAGCCGCGCGGCACATAGCCATTGCGCGATTCCTGCGTGTCGACACCGAGTGCGGCGTGTTCGGCATCGATGCCGGCCTTGTGGAGGCGGTCCAGAATCGTGTCCTGCGCCTTGCCGCGGAAGAAGGGCGGGCGCTCCTCCGAGCGGCCGGAGACATGCATGATGCGCTCGGCGCGGTCGTAATAGCTGGCGAACTCTTCATAAGAGAACGGCCAGTCGTCAAAATCCCATTCCGAAAAGCGTGGCGTGCAGCCGCCCCAGAAAAGCGTGCGTCCGCCGACAGCCGACCATGCATCATTGTTGAGCGGCGAGGCAACGCCATCGCTGAAGTGCTCGTGGTCGGTCCAGGCGGTGCGATAGCGCACCAGATTGTGGATCTGCGGGGTGATGTCCTCGCGGCTGCGGAAAGGGGTGGAGCCCACATGGCTTGGCAGCAGGAAAGGGCCGGCCTCCAGGATCACCACGGAAAGCCCCTTGCGCGCCAGTTCGATGGCGCTGGTGACGCCGGCCGTTCCGGAGCCGATCACCAGCACATCAATGCCGGTGGTCGCCTTGGAGATGGAAAAGGGATCGGAGGTCAGGAGAGAAGAGAGTGTCGGCATCGGTGCGGCGGTCTCAGCGATTGAAGAGGGCATTGGCGACTTTTCTGAATGCGGTGATGATGTCGGTGACGTCGTCGTCGGTGAGTTTGGAAGCGATGGCGAGGAGCGCACCGCGCTCGCTGAGCGCATCGCAATTGGGCAACGCGCCGCGGCGATAATCGATCTCGCCGGCAAAGGCGTTGAGCGGATGCGTCCAAGGAAAGCCGTCACGGCTGTTGGATCGCTTCTCGGTGAGGCTCGGAATGTTGAAATACCAGTGCAGTCCCCATTCGCGCATGGTGATGCAGCTCAGAGAACCTGCCGGGCCGCGAATGCCCTCGGCGCGCAGTGCCTCGGTGAAGGCCTGACAGGTCTCGGCGTCACGATAGAGCGTGACAAGGAAGGGGCCGCTGTCGCCGGATGGATCCGGCACGGTGCGGAAGTCGATCTGCGGAATGTCGGACAGCGCTTCGCGGATGCGCCATTTGGCCGTGCGCATGGCGCCGGTGATCTGGCCGAGCTTGCGAGACTGGGCAAGCGCCATGGCGCCGGCCAGATCCGACATGCGTGCGCCAAAACCCCAGAGCTGGCAGGTCTCGTCGGATGTGTCGAGCCGCCCCTCTTCATTGCGCGCAAAGCCAAGATCGTGGAGCGCGGTGATGCGGCGGAAGATGGCATCGTCCTGACAGACGATCATGCCGCCATCGCCGGCGGTCATGTTCTTGTTGAGCTGGAAGCTGAAGGTGGCGATGTCGCCGAAGCGGCCAACCGGCGTGCCGCCGGAACTTGCGCCGGCAGCCTGCGCGCAATCCTCGATGAGAGCGAGGCCGTTCTCCTTCGCGATCCCGGCGATCTCGGCCACATGGCCGGGCGCACCACTCATATGCACCAGAAGGATGGCGCGGGCGCGCGGCGTGATCTTGCGGCGCAGATCCGCCGGATCCATGCAGAAGGTCTCGTCAATATCGACCAGCCGGGGGATCGCGCCGCTGCGCACGATGGCGGACACGCAGCTCACCCACATATATCCGGCGATCAGAACCTCGTCGCCCGGCCCGATGTCGAGCGCCGAAATGGCGATGGAAAGGGCGGCCGTGCCGGAGGAAACGCCAAGCGCATGGCGATGGCCATAGGCGGCGCGCCACTCCTGTTCCAGCGTGTCGACCATGTGCTGCGGGTTGGGACCGTAAAACCGGAAGGGGCTCTGCGCGTCGATCACCCGGTCGACCAGCTCGCGCTCCTCCTTGCCGATCCAGTGTGCGCCGGGCAGTTCCCAGGGCAGGGGCGCGGTGCGCACGGGCGTGCCGCCTTCAAGCGCCAGGCGATTGGCCAGCACGGTTGGGCTTTGCTCGGTCATGAAGCGTTCCTTGGTATGCGGTGTGTTGCGGTATGTCGTTTGTCGGGGTTTCCGGACACGATGCCTGCCGGCTGCTCGAAGAGCGCCTTTGCGAACGCATTCCGCACAAGAAGGTCGCCGGAACGCGTCCGGCCTTCTTTCATCCCCCTTGAAAACGAAACGCATCCGCCCGCCGCGCGGTGAAATACCGGCGCACGGTCACGGAAGGTTCCTGATTTGCAATGCTACACAGCGAAACGCCGGCTAAGTCTTACAAGGGTTGTGGTGAATTGCTTTTTGTTATCATTATTTGCAGCGCCGCTTCGTCATATATGGGTGGCGGCTGCGTGTGCTTGGGGGAGCGTTTCAAATGTCTATGGCAGGGTCTTTCGAGAAACCGACCGTTGAAGTGAAACTTGAAGCGGAGGGCGGTGGACGCCATGCCGGTTCGGCCTATGACAGCGAGGCGATGTCCGCCCTGCCATTCGGGACCTGTGAGCTCGAGCGGTTTGAACTGAATGACGGGGTGATCCTGCATCTGACCCGCATGCATTTCCGCGAAGAGACGGAAATGGAAATCGGCAACACCCAGCCGCCGGGAACGGTCAGCTTCATGGGGTGCGCCTCCGGTGTCGTTCATTACGATCTCAATGGCTGCGACGGGGTGTTCACGAACCGCGATAATCTGGCGATGCATCTGCCCGAGCATCGGGGCACTTTCCGGGTCATGCCGGGCAAGGCGGTCTGCGCCGCCGGCATCTGCCTGCGCGAGGAGATGATCGAGAGCCGGCTCGGCTTTGCACCGCCCAAGGCCATGCACCGTCTCTTTCATATGGAAGAGCGTACGGTGCAGCATTTCGAGACCCGTCCCGAGGTGCGCTTTCTCTGCGCGATGATGAATGACTCGCAGCTTGGCGGAGAAACCCGTCGCCTGCATCTGGAAGGCACGGTCAACGCACTTCTGGCAGTCTATTGTGATGTGATCAGGCAAAGCGGCCTCAAGGAAGATGAGCGCGCGATCAGCGAGCATGATCGGTCCACGGCCTGCGCGGCGCAGGATATTGTTCTTTCACGGCTGGCGGATGCGCCGGGGCTGGAAGATCTCTCCAAAGAAGTGGGCATGGCGCCCCGGCGTCTGAACGAAGTCTTTCGCCAGGCGTTCGGCGAGACCGTTGCGGAGTTCACGCGCAATGCCCGGCTGGATGAGGCCGCACGGCGGATAAAGCTGGAGCGTGTCTCTATCAAACAGGCGGCATGGGATGCCGGATATCGGCATGTGGCGAATTTCAGCCGGGCGTTTCAGTCCCGTTTCGGCTGTACGCCGGGTGATCATTCCCGACGACCCTAGAAGAGGTCTCCGGATCGGTTCACTCCTTATACAGGGTGAACCGGTCCCCGCCCGGGACGGTACGACGGTAAAAGCCAGGGTGCCGTAAGGGCAGTTTTACATGTCAGAATGCGACATGGTTTTTGCGGGCTAGAGTTTTGCCGGCAAGAATGGCTGAAAAGGCCGGAAATGCGCGGTTTGGCAAGTTTTTGGCCCTGTTTGTCGTTTTTTATTATCGTTTGAAATCAGTGGGTTGA